>CAZVPH010000170.1:0-4804 GCA_964628125.1 uncultured Thiosulfatimonas sp.
AAGCGTTGTTCCGCAAACGCATCACTGAGGGTTTGTTCCCAAGAGTGGCTGCTGGGCAGTTTAAACTCTTCGCCGTTGTCATAAAAAAATGAACCGTTTTCACCGCGTCTGCTCGCTTGCTCGACGGCAAAGTCAAGGTTTGCCAGGATGGCGCCTCTGCTTTGTCCGGGACGATAGTGCATGTACGCAATGGAGATATTGGTCGGTAAAGTCTCGCGGGTTAGGCGTTTAAGAATATCAGGGAGACTATGAGTAATCATCTCGACTCGTGATTGCACTTGGCAGGGGGTGGTGTTGGGCAGGACCGCTATAATTTCTGTGCCGTTTAGGCGGGCAATCAGTCCGTTACTTTCCCAAAGATTTGAAGTGATGCTCTCTGCCAGCTTCTTGATCAGTTTGTCGCCCATAAGGTAGCCGTATTGGTCGTTCAGCTCTTTCAGTTTATTGACTCTGACAAGGCAGATCGTTCCAGCGGTGGTCTCCTCGTTCGGGTCGAGCAGGCTGTCGACGGTCATCTCAAAATGGCGACGGTTGCTCAGACCGGTAACACTGTCCTGATACGCCATTTTTTGCAGCTTGGCAGCCGTGTTTGCGTCTCGCTCAAAGATGGTTTTAAGCTTCATGACCATCGCATTCATGGCGATGACAACTTGGCGAAACTCAACTGTGGAGGGAAGTGGGTCTTGATATAAGTACTCTTTTTTGACAATAGCTTGAGCTTGGGATTCCATCTGTTTTAAAGGATTTAACATCAGCTTTAAGGCGTAAATGACCAAAAAAATTGCAATGACGGCCGAGAGAATAAACCAAAGCAGGAGGTTGATGACTGATTGCCATAGTTCTGCATAAGCGTAACCGGTATGACTAACGACCGTAAGAGTGCCAACGGGGATCCAGCCGGATTGAACCAAAGCTTCTGCCGGGGGAGCCGTGAGCGTAATTTGTTCAGTAAACCAGTGAGGTACGCCGGCAATAACTTGTGGATTGTCTTTGGTATAGAGAGGCGTGTTTTCCATGTCCGTCAGGTGAATGGAGGCGTAGTAACCGCGATCAAATACCGCATTGATCATGGTCTCCATGCTTGAAAGGTCCGATGGGTCTTCAATCGAACTAAGTGAAAGACCAAGAGAGGTGGCGGTGTCTTGTGCGTGCGCACTGAGCTGGTTTTGCAGGAACTTTTTGGTATTGCTTAAGTTTAAGCTAAAAGTACCCAGCAACACTACGAGCAGTAATGAGGCGATAAAAAGAATCATCTGTTTATGTAAGCTCATGGTTGTAAATCCTTTTGGGGTTTTTCTTGAAAGCAGTGGATGCAATTAAAATAGAAGGTCATGGTGCAAGCCTTTTTAATAAATCATTCCAAGCCGAGAGTTTTCGAGTGCCACCCGACACGGATTTGCCTTTACCACGCTCTTTCGCCAACCAAAGACCGTCACCGTTAAAGCTGTAGACCGGAATTAAGTCTTTGCGCTGAGTGGCTGGAAATATTTTGATGTTAATGTTGTCCAGTACCAGCGGAACCGACTGTGGGGTTTTAAAATAGGTCAACACCATGTGGGCTTGATTTAACTGAACCGCTTTAACGTAAGTTAAATATAGTTTAGATTCGGAGACGCCTAAGGCCTTTAAGGTAAAGTATTTCGCGATGGTATAGTCCTCACAATCGCCGCCATCAGTCGTTAGAAATTCTAAAGGGGTGGCCCAGTAATCTTTTTGCTTCCAGTGGATAATGTCTTCTACATAAGGCACTTCATTAAAAAAATCATTAACATTTTTGAGCTGAACGGCTTCGGGTTGGTCGATATTTTTATCCACGAGCGTCTGCCAAGCCTCGAGGCGTTTGCCTGCAAAAGTGCCGTGGGTTTTGATGGCCTGCTGAATTTGCTTGTCGGAGACGACGCGTGGCGGCTCCGCTGCACTTACCCAGGCGAACCCTAAAAGCGTTATCAGAATTAAGCCAATCGTCTTAAAAGTGCGTCGTCTTATCATTAAAGCAGTCTATCGAGAGTTAGTCGTAAAGGCAATACAGAACCTAAGGCTTTGCACGGTGTGAAGGGATCTCCACCCATAAAAGGCGTTGCAATAGGTGAAACAAAGTTTGACGACTGCTCTGACGTAAGCGAAAAGACGAAAGGTCATTGACGGATTTCAACGTCTGCTCTGAAAGCGTTTTTGATTGGGTTGAATCTCCAATGCACTTTTATGCCTTGAGCGATAGCATTACGCAGAAGTTTTGTTAGGGGGGCGCCATGCCAGCCGGCAGGATTAAAGAAGCGTCGCTTGGCAGTAGTGCTTGAGTCATGATTTCAAACTCAATGCGTCGGTTTTCTTGACGACCTGCAGAGTGGGCGTTATCTGCAATCGGGTTTAGCTCACCCTTTCCAGAGATGTAAATTCGCTCCGGATCGATTCCCAGGGTGGTCACAATGAAGTTTTTAACGCTGTCTGCACGGCGCCAAGAGAGTCGTACGTTTTTTAGCGTTTCGCCTGAGGCGTCGGTATGCCCTGTAATGACGAGCAACTCATCGGACTGAAGATGATTGAGAGAGGCGGCATCGTTCTTCAAGATGTCAACTTGGTCAGGGCGGACGTCGTGGCGGGCGCTGTTAAAAAGAATGTTGGAGATGACCGCTTGAGACGGTTCAGCGCTCGGCTTAATGTGTTGTTGCTCAACGACTTTAGCTGTTTCAGACTCAATTTCGCAGCCAAACAGATTAACCTCCGCGCCCGCAGGTGTCTCAGGGCAGAGGTCAAAACGATCATACACACCGTCTTTGTCCGAATCTAACTCACACCCAAATTCATCAACCGCAACGCCTAATACCGAGTTAGGGCACTGGTCACGAAAGTCCGGCACACCATCTTGGTCTAGGTCTTTATAAAGCGTTCTGACCACGTCGGCATTTAGACTGTCTAAGCTTTCGAGCGCATGAGTGCTGGTTTGCGCTGGCTCGGTTTCTGCAGCAACATTTAACGTAAGAGCGCTTAAAATAAAAAAGCTGGTGACGCAGGAGCGTTTTAAAAAGTTCAGATTAAATCTTTGAGTGCTCATAATATTGGCCAAATGTTATATGTGTTTCATAAGAAAAGTAAGGTTCTAGTAGGCATTCTAACCGAGTCGGTAGGTTTAGGTGGCAGAAACCCTGTGTCGAGGTGTGCGATTGTTTTGCAAGTATGCTGTTAGCCGTCTCGCGCAGCAGTGCGTGAAAATAAAACCTCTGTATCGCCTCTGTATATGTGCGCTTAAACAGGTGTTTTCACTCTCAAAGAGCTTGATTCGGATCGGATAAAACTAGGCGTAAGGCGCTTAGAAGCTGGGCGTCACTTAATATCACGGGGTTGCCCAACATGCTGCCACTGCGACAGTTTTCGATAATGGGTGTTAAGTTGTCGGCGGTCAAACCATATTGACCAAGGCCTTGTGGCGTGTACTTTTGCGAGAAATCTGTCAGCTGTTTGACCAGGCCTGGTAAAGCGTCTTCTTCACTTAAGTTTGGGTCGAACAGCTGGGCGACGGCGCTGTATTTAGCCAAAGTCTGTTGCGCGGTGTCGCTGTTTTCTGCACGCAGGCTATCAAGATTGCATTGCGTGATGGGGGCTAACAGTTTGGCACAAACAATGCCGTGGGGTGCTTCAAAAAAAGCGCCTACAGGTCCGGCTAAACCGTGGACCGCGCCCAAACCTGCATTGGCCAGCGTGGTGCCTGAGAGTGAGGCGGCCAGCATTAGGTCGCTGTACCCCCGTTGTTGCAAGACGACGTTGTCACTGTCAATTTTTTCAAAAGCGCCTTTAAAGAGGGTCATGCCTTGCCAGGCAAGTGCATCGGTCATTGGATTCGATTTCAATGTGACGTAAGATTCCAACAGTTGTGTAAAAGCATCCATGCCGGTCGCGTATAAAACCTCTTTTGGACAACTCACGAGGAGTTCAGGATCTAACCAGGCCTGCTTGGCAAGGAGTTTGTCGTCTCGAAAAGATTTTTTATAATGACCGAGGTCAGAGAGAACGGCATTTTTAGTGGTTTCACTGCCTGTTCCGGCCGTGGTCGGAACGGCGATAAAAGGAGATGTTTCCACGTGAAACGGTTTGCCTAAGCCTACGCCTTCTAAATAATCCATGACCGAGGTTTGGCTGGGAATCAATCCCGCGACCGCTTTGGCGGCATCCAGAACACTGCCGCCGCCTAAGCCGATCACAGCTTGGGTATCCACTGCGCATTGTCTGACAATGTCGTCGACCAATTGGGGTGAGGGCTCACCGGTGACGACAAAGTGATGGACTTGTTGCGCATGGCGCTGCAGCTGGCTTAACAAGATCGCACCAAAACTTCCCGGTTCGCAAAGCGTTTTGCCGGTAATCAAAACTAGCTTGCCTGAATAACGTGTGGATAACTCCGTCAACAGTTGTTGACGAACCCCCCAGCCAAAATAAAGATGTGGCATGGGCGCAAATTGGAAGCTTGGCAGGGAGGTTAAAGGACAAGGTGACATGTAAAGGGGTTCCTCAGATTGAGTGTGACGAAAGCGTTAAAAAGCTCTTTGAGTAAGGGTTCAAATTACTCTTTTTTAAGAAAGGACTTTAGGCTGGCCAGATGCGCGTTGCCTTCGACCATCTGCTCCTCTTTGGTGGTGACGACGCCGGGTTTGCCTTCCCATTTTAGGCACTCTTCGGGCAGTTCATCTAAAAATCGACTCGGTTCGCAATTCATATCTTCGCCATATTTACGACGTTTGCTGGCGTAAGTCATTGTCATGGTGCGTTGTGCGCGGGTAATGCCCACATAAGCCAAGCGACGCTCTTCTTC
>CAZVPH010000171.1:0-4799 GCA_964628125.1 uncultured Thiosulfatimonas sp.
TCCAGCTCGGTTAGTTGGGCCACCAGTGAGGTTTTACCCGCGCCAGAAGGGGCTGAAACAATGTAAAGTAAACCGCGCATACGTAAGACTCCAAACTGACTTGGTTTTTAGATAAAGGGTTATATTAACAGAGATATCCAGGCCGGGGAAGCCGTGAAAGACACTTTTAGATGCGGGCTGTTCACTCGTTGTTTGTCCGTCGTTTAGTAAGGGGTGAAAAATGACAGACGCTGTGATACGCATTAAATATATCGGTAATTCTTTAATCTTAAATGGAGGCGTTTCTATAAATCCATTACAATGTCGTTATGTATAAAGAAAGCATTTTTTTAGTCGGCCCAATGGGGGCCGGAAAGTCGACCGTCGGTAGATTGATTGCAGAGAAACTGAATTATCAATTTGTTGACAGTGACCACGAAATTGAACACCGAACAGGTGCCACAATCCCGATGATTTTTGACATCGAAGGCGAGGCAGGGTTTCGCGAACGTGAAGAGTTGGTGATTGATGAGTTGACGGTGCGTCCAGAGATGGTGTTGGCGACCGGAGGTGGCGTGGTCGAGCGTGAAAAAAACCGCCAACATCTGCGCACTCGCGGTTTTGTGATCTATTTAAAATCTCCGGTCGAGGCGTTGATTCAGCGCACCAAGCACGACCGTAATCGACCACTGTTACAAACAGAGAATCCCGGTAAGGTTTTGGCCGAGTTGATGGAAAGGCGTGAACCGTGGTATTTAGAGATGGCCGATTTGGTGGTTGAAACCCAGCAAGTGCCGGTACATCGAGTGGTTAAGAAAATTATTGAACGCCTGGAAGCGGAACAGATCATCTAACGAGTAGAGAGGGCGCTTGTTGTGCTGGGCTTACAGAGCCTGGTCTTTGGGTATAGCCCTTAGTGGCTAAAATGCCAAAAAATCGCCATTTCCGGCTTTAAGCGTTATTAAAAATTTAAATATAAATTTATGGAGACCCCGTTGTGAAGACATTGCGTGTTGAGTTAGGCGATCGAAGTTACCCTATTTTTATTGGGCAAGGGCTCATGGGCAATGCTGAGTTGGTTAAGCCTTATGTTCACGGTAAACAGGTGTTGATTGTCACCAATACCACGGTCGCACCGCTCTATTTAAAAGCCTGCGAACAAGCGTTTGCCGAATTTGATGTGAAATCGGTGGTTTTACCCGACGGCGAGCAGCATAAAACGCTGGAGACGCTTAACGAAGTGTTTGACGAGTTAATTGGCCAGCGTTTTGATCGCAGCTGTACCCTGGTGGCACTTGGTGGAGGCGTTATTGGCGATATGACGGGGTTTGCGGCGGCCGCGTTTCAACGCGGGGTAAACTTTATTCAAATGCCCACCACGCTATTATCGCAGGTAGATTCGTCTGTCGGCGGAAAAACCGGCGTAAACCACCCGCTTGGCAAAAATATGATTGGTGCTTTTCATCAGCCAGAATGCGTGGTGATTGACACCGAAACCTTGAACACGCTCGAAGATCGTCAACTCTCATCAGGCCTGGCAGAAGTGATTAAGTACGGGTTAATCCAAGACCCCGAATTTTTTGACTGGTTGGAGCTGAATATTGACAAACTGTTGGCACGCGATCCTCAAGCGCTCTCTTTCGCGATTGAACGCTCTTGCGGAGATAAAGCAGAGATTGTTGCGAAAGATGAAAAAGAGGCGGGTTTACGAGCGCTGTTTAATCTTGGCCACACCTTTGGTCACGCCATCGAAGCGGGCATGGGTTACGGTAACTGGTTGCACGGTGAAGCGGTCAGCGCGGGCACGATGCAAGCCGTTTTGCTCTCAAGGCTTATGGGCAATATCGAGCAAATCGACTTAGAGCGTATTAAAAATCTGTTTGAGCGTGTGGCGCTGCCGACTTACCCCCCGAGTGTAGCGGAGATGGACAATCAAACCTTTCTGGATTTGATGGCTGGCGATAAAAAAGCCAAGGCGGGCATGATTCGACTGGTGTTATTAAAGCGCATTGGCGAAGCGTATGTAACGGGAGACTACCCCGCAACGTTATTGGAGCAGACACTTACTCAATGGCGCGCATCATAAACTGAGCTAAGTTGAAATAAGTGGAAGCAATCTGAAGCAAGTTGACTCAATATTGCGGTGACGGCTTGCAGAAACAGATTGATATAAAGAAGTTAGTGCAAACTAAGGCTAGTAGATTAGTACAGGCCATGTAATGGTCAAGTATTCTTGACGGCGTCTTGTGACCGTTGCGCCAGCTCTGCCTAGTTTTCCTCAAAACCTGTTCAAGTTTTCGGCTCATCAGTCCTCTTTAACATAGCGGACTGTGCGTAAGTTTGAACATGGGTTGAACATCGGCCTGAACATAGGCCTTCACGCAAACCTCCACGTCAGTCCATTTAACTCTTTATATGACATATTAAACCCATAGCTTCCCCGGGCTTAAAGCCTGCACTTAACTTAGGATCTGACTCTGTTATGCCGACATCTTATACATCACCCGCGTTTTCAGCAGAAGGCGTACATTTTTCAATGCACGAAAATATCATGATGATTCAAGTCGACAATGCGTTTGCCTCAGCGGTCATTACGACACACGGTGGCAGCGTTTTAAGCTACACGCCTAAACAGAGTGGCGCGGGTCAAGACCTCTTATGGGTCAGTCCGACAGCGGTGTATAACGGCCAAAAACCTGTGCGGGGTGGTGTGCCGGTGTGTTGGCCTTGGTTTGGCGCTAATCCCCAGAACAGCACCGCGCCCGCTCATGGGTTTGTGCGCAATGAAGTGTGGCGTTTAGACCATGTTGCGACCTTAGAGTCTGGCGTGACAGAGATTCGGCTCACAATGGAATCAACCGCGGAGAGTTTGGCGCTGTGGCCACATAACTTTCACCTGGCCCTCAATATTGAAGTCGGCGCCAAGTTGGCGATGTCGCTAACCACGACCAATCTAAATGAGCATGATATTCAGATCACCGAAGCCTTTCACACCTACTTTAAAGTCGCCGACGCACGAAATTTAGCTATCCATGGGCTAGAAGGCAGCCGACACTTAGACACCTTAGGTAACGCACCGGCAGAGCAGCAAATCGGCGTTGTCACCTTGGCGCCACCCATGGACTCTGTTTACCTAGATCAAACAGGCGACGTGTGGATTGTGGACAGTGGGCATCAACGCAAAATAGTGATTGAAAAACAGCGCGCCGACTCGGCTGTGGTTTGGAATCCAGGCCCGGAAACGGTGAAAGGCTTTGCGGATATACCCGACGACTGCTGGCCCGATTTTGTCTGCGTCGAAGCGGGGAATGTTTTTGATAATGCGGTGGTGATTGCCGGGGGCGATAAACATACCATGACAATGATTTTATCGAGCCAGCAAGAGGATGCTTAAGGCTAGACGAGCCTAAGTTGCTTTCTGTTACTTTCTGTTAACTTTGGCCGAGCTGAGCTTAGCTTAGCTTAGCGACATGCGTATTGCATAAACGAGCTTAATTTTTTTAACGTTTACCCTTCTCGCTTCAGTACTCCGAGTAAATTCTAATCCTGTTCTAGCCAAGCTCCGTCCAGTTTAAAATTTGACCAGGCCTGGTCATTTTTTACCACTCGTTTTATCGTTTATAATCGTTCACTGAACCCATAAAACACAGCTCTGTCGAGCTACTTGTCGTCAGAGCAAGACCTGCCTGCGTGCAAAATTTCTCAAATAGACGGCACCCAATAAACCCGTCAATAGACCGGGAAACACCAGCGCCCAATGCGGTATCGAAAGATAGGCGTAGATGCCAATCATCCCGCCTACAATGTAGGCCACCAACAGCACGATCAGTATCGTGCTCTTCCAGGTCCAGTCAATGCCAGACTTAAGTCTCGCGGCTAGGTGCACACCAATATCTGTGGCATTGCCGGTCATGTGAGTGGTGCGTAAGCGCAAGCCTCGGTAGCTGGCAATCAACGCGTTTTGAATGCCACAGGCCACGGCGCTGAGAAGCACTGAAAAGAAGGAGTGTTGAAAGCTTAAGATCGCCGCCAGTGTTAGCAACGCGCAGTTTAGCACTAGGCCATAGCCATAATTTGGGGTCGTATTATAAGCCTTTTGACCAATCAGTAATCCAGAGATAAACGCGCCCAATATAAAGCTGAATAAGATCGCCATCGAGGTGCCGAGTAAGCGCCAGTTAAGTGTCATAACGTACTCACTGGTGTTCGAGGCTACGCCCGACATTTGACTGACCGGAATGCTGAATTCAATCAGCATCGCGCTGTTGATATAGCCCGCAATCAACGCCATCATCCCCGCCACCCAGTAGAGCTTGGAGACTTGGCTTGGTGAGATCGAATCGCGCGCGGTTTGTTTGGGGTAGGGCATTTTAATCCTTCTTGAATGGGCTGTTTAATGGCAAGACTGAGTGCTCAAAGCTTAGAGTTCAATATCTAGAGACCGATATCTAGGGGCAAAGGCTTAGGCTTCAATATAAAGCGTTAAACAGGCGTAAGTCAAACTGTGGACCTCCACAGTGGATGTTTCAGAATGGTTTAGGGAGAGTAGAGGCTTTCTTTCGCCGTTTCTAGTTGAGACAAAGCCTGTTCTAAGACGATTTTGCTGACCGCGATGTTCATTCTCATAAATCCTTTGCCTGCCTCACCAAACGATAAGCCGTCGTTTAATCCTAGCTTGGCTTTGTTGACTAGCCAGGTTTTGAGTTCAGACTGGTTTGTAAGTTGAGCTGTTGAGTTGCTCGTGAACAAGCCTGAAAAATCGAGCCAGATTAAAAACGAAGCGTCCGGTCGCATGACCTTGACCTGTGGAAAGTGCAAAG
>CAZVPH010000172.1:0-3298 GCA_964628125.1 uncultured Thiosulfatimonas sp.
GTGATAATTAACACCGCTGTGGCAGTAATCACTGCCACTTCAAGTCCAACATTAAAGAACCAATACGTAAAACTTAACAGCGCTAAGGTCAAAGTTGTGGTGACAAACCAAGGAATGATCTTGTCGGCGGTTCGCTGTATCGGCGCTTTGGAGCCCTGCGCCTCTTCAACCAAGTGGACAATTCGTCCGAGCTGGGTCTCTTGCAAGATTTTATCGACACTGACCATAAGAGTCCCATCAACGTTTAAGGTCCCCGCTGAGACTTTATCGCCCAATTGTTTGTGTATTTCACCCGATTCTCCACTGAGCATCGCCTCATTTACCATGCTCTGTCCCGAGAGAATAAAGCCGTCTATCGGGAACTGTTCGCCTGGTTTTACCATGATTTCCATGCCCTTAAGCAGGGCGTTTACGGGCATGATTTTTGGCTCCCCCTCTATGATTTGTCGCGCAACTTTCGGTTGCAAATCCATCAACCGTCGAGATGCATCCACCGCTTTGTTTTTGGAGATCGCTTCTAGATAGCGGCCAACCAATAGCAAGAACATAAAATTGACCAACGTATCAAAATACGCATCTCCGGTCGCTTCTGGCCAGACGGTGATCCACAGTGAATAAAAATAGGTCGTTAAAATCCCCAGTGAGATCGAGACGTCCATCCCCACTGTGCGCGCTCTAAGCGAGGTTAATGCCCCTTTGATAAACGGTTGACCCGAATAGGCCAGGGTAATCGTGGCGATGACCAGTTGGATAGAGTGGAAATACTGACGGTACTCTGGGTCTTCACTGGCACCGGTGTAGAGTGCAATGGAAAACCAGAGAACGTTCATCATTGCAAAACCAGCAAACCCCAGTCGATAGAGCAGGTCACGGTTGGCTTTACGAAAGGCCGCTTCGCTGCTGGAAGCGTCATAAGGAGTAGCATCGTACCCAAGGCTGTTGAGTTTTTTTATGATCTCAGACAGCTTAATTTTGTCATTGTCCCAACGAATTTTAATCTGTTTGTTGGTGAAGTTAACGCCGGCATGCAGCATGCCATCAATTTTGCCTAGAGAGTGTTCGATTAACCATACACAGGCGGCACAGTGAATCGCATCTGACATTAAGGTAATTTGACGACGGTTACCTAAATCGGTGACATATTGCGACTGGACTTCATCGTAGTCGTAAAACTCAATGTCTTTATTGGGAGGCGGTGGCGGTGACAGTAACTCCCCTTCAGGGGTGCGCTGGTAAAAACTTTGCATACCTGCTTCATGAATCACCTCACAAACGGAGGCACAACCATGACAGCAGAATGGACGTTCAGTGGCTTCGATCTCTTTTAAAACCAGATCGCCTTGTGGAATAGACTGTCCACAGTGAAAACAAGCGTGTGTCATCGCTACTTGGAATCTTGAACCATGATTGAGCGGCCAATATTGTATTTAAGATCGCCCTGTTTCACTTCCATAATCACGTCCCACTTACCTTTGGTGTTCAGAACAAAGTCTGCTTGAAACTCACCCGGTTTTCCGGTCGGTGTCAGGACTTGCTCGCCATCCAACTTACGGTCAGAAGGTCGGTAGTAATAGAGAACCGCAGAATCAACCTTCAACGGGCGTTTTTGTTTATCGAGAACAAGCAATGTCACCACTTCAGATTGGCCTTGCGTTAAAACGGGTAGGTCGACACTTAACTGCCATCCCATCTCCTCCATTTGCTTACGATTCGCCAACGTCTTATCCATATTTTTACCTTTCTCGTAAAAATCATCAATGACCAGGCCTGGGTTGGTGACAATCGCCATACTCACCATAAAGAAGTTAACCGTCACAACAATAATTAAAATCAGAAACCAACCGATGACAAAAGGGTTTTTCCAAGCTACGCTCCAATTGCGCTTATCCTTTTTTTCTTCCGACATTTTTTTCTCCTAGTTTTTGACACACAACAACCCCTACAGTTTTAGGGGTTTTATTGCGTAATATAAGCTGCTGGCGTTAAGAGAACTGGGCTCTATAACGCCATTGGTAACGAGTGTAGACTTTATGGAATCTTAGGCCCTAAAAACACGCTCTTATAATCTTCGGCACTCGAAGGCTCATCCAAATCAACCACTTTGATTAATACTGGGGTACTACTTGACGTTAGTTGATTTTTTGGTATTTTGACCAATAGAGTCGTCGCACCGACGTTTCCAGGCTGGATCGTAATAACTTTTTCAGCTACATAGGTTAGGCCCGGTGGGCCTTCAACGGTAATCTCTGCTCGCATCACATTGGGGCTTTTATTTACCACTTTAATGGTCCACTTATTTTGAATATTACCATCACTCATCGTGACATAAAGAGGTGAGCGGTCATGCAAAGCTTTCACGTCGATCGACGACATGGTTGTCAGACCCCAAATCATAGTAATCGCAGCGAGCATCATTATTGAGATGTAGACAATAACCCGTGGTCGTTTCCAAATTGGGGGTAATTTCTGTCCTGCAAATTCGGAAAGAGAGGCGTATCGAATTAATCCTTTCGGCTTTTTAATTTTCTCCATCACCGAATCACAAGCATCGATACAGAGACCACAAGTAATGCAGCCAAACTGCTGACCGTAACGAATGTCGACACCTGTAGGGCACACAGCGACACAGAGGTTACAATCGATGCAGTCACCTAATTCTGGCGCCTCTTCTCCAGGCTTTAATCGTTTCATACGCCCACGAGGTTCACCGCGATCAACATCGTAGGTCGGTAAGACCGTCTGAGTATCGATCATGGCGCCTTGAATACGAGCGTACGGGCAAAAACCGATACAGGTTTGTTCACGAAGTATCCCGGCAAAGAAGTAAGTGGCAAAGCCTAGTGCAAGAATAATAATGGTTTCAGTCGGACTCCATTCGAGACTGAACAATCTCGCCCAGAGGTCAAAGCCATCTGTAAAGTAGGCCATAAAACTAAACGAGGTCATAAAACCAAGAAAGCCCCAAATCAGATGTTTTCCAAATTTAATTCTAAATTTCTCAAAGCTCATCGGCGACTCTTCGAGTCTCATTCGCTTATTTGGCTGCCCTTCAATCTTCTCTTCAATCCAGGTAAAGACATCTGTCCAAACCGTTTGAAAACAGGCATAACCACACCAGAGTCTACCCGCGATGGCCGTAGAGGCCGCAAGCAATAACGAAAAGAACAGAAGAATCATTGCTAGAATCCAAATGTCCTGCGGCAAGATAGTCAAACCAAAAATATGAAACTGGCGATTACCCAAATCAAACAGTAAAGCCTGGTGACCATCCCAGCGTAGATAGGGGCCTAAAAACAAC
>CAZVPH010000172.1:3308-4765 GCA_964628125.1 uncultured Thiosulfatimonas sp.
GACCCATTTAACCGTACGGAAAGTCCCTGCGATGCGTTTAGCGTGAACCGTCCCGCCCGTGTGGATCGGCAGAATTTCAACACCGATGTTCTCTAGGTTCTTATTACTGGTATCCATCTGATCGAGGAGTGAACCCGTTTGACTGTTATCTCGATACATATTTTTTTTATTATCTGACATTATCTTGTTCCTAATAGCGCTGTCTACAGCAGCGTCAGGGGGTTAATCCTTACTTTCTTTAACATGTATTGCATTGGATATTTTTTAACATTTATAAACGAAAATAGGCCTAACAACCGAATGTTAGGCCTACTTTTATTTATAAATAGATGCAAAGAGTTAATCTTTTTTTGATTTTTTCTTTGTACCGTCTTTCTCTAATCCTTCCATAGCACGGACAGTCTTCCATCCGAAAGCAATTAAAGAAATAATACTTAGAGCTAAAGCACCTAGTGAAATCCACAGTACGAAATCGCTATTTAATTCATTCATAAATTACTCCTAAACGTTATTGGGTCACGCCCAACCTTGTATTTAAGGCAAGAAAAGAGATTTTTACACCTCTTTCCCAGTATCGAAACTCAGTCCGAAGAATAAGTTATTGACCACCACCTAGTGCATGAACATAGACAGCCAAACGTTTTACGTTAACATCCGCATTGGGTAGACGCTCTTTAAAGGCCGGCATAACGGCTTGCTTTGTACCTGCCACATACTCACCGTTAACTTTAACGTTGACGCCGTTCGCAATCACGCCACGAACCTCTGCGCGATCGCTGCCAAAACGCCAGATTTGATCTGTTAAATTAGCGGCACCGGCCGGTGCTAAAGGAACACCCACTGGGCCGTGGCACGCCATACACATACCTTTGGTGTAAGCTGCTTTACCTGCTGAGTGAACCGGCTTATCACCTTCTCCTACAGACAAGGCAATGACATAATCTGTCACGGCATCAATTTCGGTATCGTCAAGGTTCCCCATCATCCCTTTGGCAGGCATGTTACCGATACGTCCGTTCTTGATGGACGCTTCAATCTGCGCAACGGTTCCGCCCCACAACCAGTCATCATCTGCTAGCACTGGAAAGTTTGGATTACCCGCACCGCCAGCACCATGACAAGCCGCACAGTAGTCACCAAATAACATTTTAGACGTTGCTAATGCATAAGACTTTAACTCTTCGTCTTTAATGATTTCACTCACCGGCAATGCCGCAAGTTGCTCTTCTTTGTCGGCGAACTTTGCAACACGCCAATTTTTTAGGACGTCGAAGTCTTCATGATACTCATTAACCTGAGTCCAATCTGCGACACCTTGAGTAAACTCACCGGTTGCGTTGGTTAATGGAATGGACGGGTAATAGATAACGTAAAAAATTATCATGATAAAACCCGCGTAAAATGACAACATCCACCAAAGTGGCGGTGGGTTGTCTAGTTCACGTAAATCCTCATCC
>CAZVPH010000173.1:0-4762 GCA_964628125.1 uncultured Thiosulfatimonas sp.
AGGCACAGAAAAGTATCCCACGTTCATTGATGTTACATTATGAAAAAAATGAGAAGTTTATTGGTATTGGCTTCGATACAGCTTGCTTCAGGCGGCGCATTTGCGGCGTCCGGGTCAGCTACAGAACTGCCAAGCACCTATCATCCTGGTAAAGAAAAATCGATAGCAGGCGCGAAAAACGATGTAACAGGAACCTATGATTACTGGAAAAACGAAGAAGCACTGCAAAAAAGCATTGATGAAGGCGTTGAAGACCAACATCTGAACTATAAAAACATCCGCTGGCTTAAACAGGATGGTTTTAATGGCGATATGGTACTAGAACAAGGCGCTGAAATTTTCAACAAACCAGGAGCTAACGGTAAAAGTTGTGCAAGCTGTCACACCGACAGCAAGAACAGTTTGGCCGGTGTCGCTGCGACTTACCCAAAATACAGCAAAAGCTTAAACCGTGTTGTGGGTATGGTCAGTCAGGTAGAGCATTGCGCCAAAACAGCGACAAAAACCGAACTTCCAGTAGACTCTAAAGAGAACACGTTTGTAGTGACTTATATTAATAACTTAAGCCACGATATGCCGATTAATATCGACGTTTCAAGCAAAGAGGGTAAAGCGGCTTTTGAACGTGGTCGTGATCTGTTTTATAAGCGAAATGGTCAGTTCCACTTTGCATGTGCTTCATGTCACACTCCGCCCACCGTGCTAAAACAACTGCGTGGAATGCGTCCGTCTACCGTTTATGGTGACGCCGCTTCTTATCCTATTTGGGAGTTCCCGAACTCTCCAGACAGAGGTTTTATGTACACCATTCAGCATCAGATTATGTCGTGTTCAAAAAACGCTCGTATGAAGCTTGAGCCTGAAGGCAGCCCTGAATACACCGACATGGAACTGTATCTGAAAGCACTTTCAAACGGCCATAAAGTCAAATCTGTTTCCAGCTATTACGGCGAATCGATTGATTAAACGTTTACTCATAAACTGAGACTATAAATATGAAATTAAGAACACTCAATATTGCAATTCTTTCTGTGACTTGTGCTGGAATCACCGGGGCCGCTTTGGCTGCTGACAACAGCTACCGCTCTTATCCTATGATGTACATGACCAAGCCAGATACAGACGAAAAAACCTTTAACGTGGTGGGCTTAGTAGAGCCAACTTTTACCACGAGTACCAGTAATAAGGTTAGGAATAAAACAACAGGCCTACTGGGTAAACAAGATGTCCAGAACAACTTTACTTTCGACCGTTTAAGGTTTGGTTTTAATGGCAGCTACAGCAAAAATCTCGATTATTTCTTTATGAGTGAGTGGGCAAGAAATGCCATAACCAAACCATCGGCCGGTGCTGGTCAAGCTTTCATCGCTCACGCCACTTTTAAGAATGTGGTAGGCAGCACCAATATGGCGGTCGGTAGTATGGCAATTCCAATGGGACTCTCTTACTACGCGCCCACCACCCAAGTACCTTGGATTACCTATGCCGACATTGAGTACAATCTTTACGGTTCTGGTTCAATTAATGGCGCAGCGGATATTACTACAGGTGCCGCAACCACAAACCATGCCTCCAATATTTGGAAGCCAGGAATCATGCTGTTTGATCAATACAATCTCGATAACGGTGCCTCGTTAACCTATACCGCTGGTTTGTACAACACTACCGGTACAAATTTCTCAGATAACTCAACCAGCCAGAAAGACTTTAACGGGACTTTAGAATACAAGCAGGGCAAATTACTTGCCATGTACGGAACTCGCATCGGCAGCACAACTGAATCCAATCCGGTTAATTCTTACAGTGAGCGCTCTCGTCTACGTCATGCGGTTACCTTGACTTATAACGACTTTAAAAAAGATAAGTGGTGGTTATGGGGTGAGTACATGCACGCTACCGATGAGATGGCAAAGGGTGCCAAAGACATTACTGCCGACGGCTTCTTTGTGGCTGCTGGGTTTAGAGTAACGCCAAAAATTGAGTTTGTCGCGCGTCACTCACAATTTGACCGTAACAAAGACTCCAACGACCATACGCGCACTGTGAACAGTGTCATTATGAACTATAAGCGTGATGACGGCATTCGCATCCAAGCGCAATACAACGCAGCAAGTGAAGACAACTGGGCTAACACGGCTGGTACCGTTTATCCAAACGACACCTTCACGATGAGATTTTCAGTGCCTATCTTTGCGAAACTTAAATAAGCGACAGGAGTTTAGATTATGAATTTATCGCTCAAAACATTATTAAATACCAAAAGGGTTGCGCTTGTTCTGACGGCATTCACCTGCCTCGCACTCTCTTCGGCAAACGTGTCTGCTCAAGAAAAACGAGACTTAACAAAGTACCCTTGCTTAAGCTATACCGAAGCGTGTGGCAAGATGCCCCCACCACCGATTGAAAAAGTGGAGTGGTCTGGCAAGATGGGGGATGTCGCTTTGGGTCAGACCTTGGCGTTCACTTCGTCAAAAGGCAACTGCTTAGCGTGTCACACCATTAATGGTGGTTCACAAGGCGGAACCATTGGGCCAAGCTTACTAGATTACGGCAGCCGCGGACTGCCTAAAGTGTATACCTACCAAAGAATACACGACACTCGACTGTACAACCCGGATGCGCATATGCCTATTTTCGGCGTAACGGGAGTTCTAAATGACGAAGAGATTCGTCACATTATGGCTTTTTTATACTCTTTAAAATCTGAGAAGTAATTAGGTCATATTTAACCAAACAGTTCACCTTTTATAGGTAACGACAACCTCCTCCACGAGTTTGGCTAGGGCTTCCAATCCTAGCCTTTTTTTATTTAAAAAACATCTATTGATCAAAGATCAATGCTTTTATTTTATCCAGCTTCACTAACACAAAGGACGAAAAATATGAACCTAAAAACCCTATACCAAGCAGTGGTATCGACGGCCATTTTAATCGGCCTGCCAAGCGTCGCCGTTGCAAACACTGCCGAAACAGATCCTTATGTCGCAGGGTTTGCGGCATACGCCAAAGAGGTTGCTGAAGTTGAAAGAAAAGTGGGCTATATCGGCCAGGAACTGCCTATCCCGAAAGCGGTCAAAGTGATGGAAGGGGTGTATACCGTCGTCGGCAGTTATATCTGGGGAACCCCAGCAAACTTTGGGCTTAATAATAACTTAACGGCTATTGTGTTTAAGGACGGCGTTTTTGTCTACAATGCCGGACCTAATGCGGGGGTTGCTTACAGTTTTCACCAGCAGATTAAACGCTTAACAGACAAACCAGTAAAGTGGTTAGCCGTTGAAAACGACCAGTCACACGCCTATTTTGGCTCAAGCTACTGGTATGACGTTGGCGTCAAAAACCTTTATTCTGAAAAACGCGCTAATGATAACTGGCATCGTATTTTTGAAGACCGTAAAACAAACAGCAGCTTATCAATCGGAAAAGCCATCTCAATGACCATTAGAGATGTCACCGATAAATTCACGACCTTTGAAGGCCGCAAAACGATTGACGTTGGTGGCGGTGAGACCATAGAGCTGATTGACTTTGGTGGCGGCCACACCCCTACCATGACGGGTATGTATGTTCCCTCACGCAACCTACTGTTTACCGGTGACTTAGGTTTTAACGAGCGCATGCCAGGCTTATTGCACGACAGCAACTCTAAAGAGTGGCTGGAATCTTTTGAAAGAATGGTCTCGATGGTGCCAGAAGATGTCACGGTTATCCCTGGTCACGGCACACCGTCAGATTTAGCGACTTTAAAACGCCAAACCTATGATTATTTTGTAGAGCTAACCAAATCTGTTGAAGCGGTTATCGCAGCCGGCGGCGGTATTGAAGAGGTGGAGAAGATAGACCAATCAGAACATAAAGATCGTCCGGTATTTGACCAGCTTGCCGAGTCCAATGCGCGCCATATCTATGAAGAAATAATGGCTGAAAAGCACAAAGAATCGCCAGATCCATCGCAAAGATAGAATTCGTCTCTTAAAAACCTCAGGTCCCAGCTGCTGTGGTTTTGTTGTGATCGATAGGCTGGTAAAGCCTATCGTGGGGAAAGGAGTTAGTCCGTGTTATTAAAAACAATTCATATCATTCACCGTAAAGCTGAGTTAAAAAGGGCTTAATCATGCTACAACTACACTTTCATAACCTTTGGTTTAGAGATACAAATGAAGACATTATCTTTATAAAATCGCAAGCGGTTCGAATGCGCGCGGGGATGTTGCTGTTAATCCCTATCTACACTTTATTAGTTCTCTTCACGACCGTGTTTGGCCCAGTCTGGCTGGTTTGGGATCAGGCAAATATGCAAGAAAGTTTTGAGGTTGCCGACAACTTTCAGGTGCTTTACGAAGCCTTGGTGTATAAAACAACCTACGATTACACCATTCCCACGATGGTGCTTTTTTATGCATTGTTTGAAATGACGACCGCCATGTTTGTGAAGACAACTTACCTGTCACCCACCGTGCATTTGGCAACCTTTTTAACCCGAAACAGCCCTCCAAAGTGGGAGCCATTAAAACCTAAGAGATTTGCATGGACTATTGGTGGCTCGATGATCGCGGCGTGTTTGCTATTTTTTAACCCCGACGCTTTTGCGGTCGCTTTAAACTCAGCGCTTTCGTCCGAGATTCTGCCTACAGATCGAAACTACATGCCCGATTTTATTCCATCGATGGTTTGGCTCTGCTTTGGACTGATGTGGTTAGAAACGACTTTTGGCTTTTGCTTAGGCTGCAAGGTTCATTGGATTCTGGCCAAGCTGCGAATC
>CAZVPH010000174.1:0-4757 GCA_964628125.1 uncultured Thiosulfatimonas sp.
GGTCTCCTGATAGTAGCTCTCGATATTTTTCGGCAGGTCATAGTGCACCACAAAACGTACGTTAGGTTTATCAATGCCCATCCCAAACGCTACTGTGGCGACGACAATGTCCACTTCATCGCGCAGAAACTCTTGGTGCACTGTTTGGCGTATTTGTGCCGGCAACCCCGCGTGGTAGGCTTTGGCTCTTAAGCCTTCCGCCTTAAGGTTTTCGGCGACCTCTTCGACTTTTTTACGGCTGAGTGCATAGACAATGCCGGACTCTTTCGGGTGGTTTTCTAAGAACGCCATAAGTTGTTTGGCCGGCTGATTTTTCTCGGAGACGATGTAGCGAATGATGGGGCGATCGAAACTGCTGATGTGAATTTTTGGCTGATGTAAGTGCAATTTGTCGAGAATATCTTGACGCGTGGCGTGATCGGCGGTGGCGGTGAGTGCGATAAAAGGCACTTGCGGAAACAGCTCTCTTAAAGAGCCCATTTGCGCATATTCTGGACGAAAGTTATGCCCCCATTGTGAGATACAGTGCGCTTCATCAATCGCAAACAGCGCGATTGGCAGGCTTTGCAGTTGGTTGATAAAGTTGGGTTGCATCAAGCGCTCAGGCGACACATAGAGCAGATCCAGTTCGTTCATGTGCAGTTGGCGCATTACTTGATGTTCCGTGTCGGGGTCTAAACTGGAGTTATAGTACTCGGCGCGAATGCCATAGGCTTTGAGAGCAGAAACTTGATCTTGCATCAACGCAATCAGCGGTGAGACTACAATGGTGGTGCCGTCGCGAATCAGGGCTGGAATTTGATAACAGACTGATTTACCCCCGCCGGTGGGCATAAGCACAAAACTGTCGAGACCTTGAATGGCGTCTTCAATAATTTCTGCTTGTTGATGACGGAATGACTCATAGCCAAAAATATCGTTTAAAACTTCTAGGGCGAGGATTTGGGTTGGGTTTTGAGTCATAAGGTTCTTTTTAGTGATATTAAGTAAGGTTACGCGGTGGATAGGCCTTTTTTTGCCCTGTTTATATTGATTTAACATGGGCGCTGGCAAAATCGTTGTGCCATCTTAAGTTTTTAAAGGCAAATAATCAAAGTGACCAGGCCTGGTCACTTTGGTTTTGGAGATTCAAAGCGTAGTTGTATTTAAAATCCGAGTCCAAGTTGTTTTAAACGCGCTGGATTATGAGTTTGGGTTTTTGCGTGTGATGCGCGCGATAGCAATGAAGTGATTATGGGTAGAAACTTAATGCGCTTCATCCCAGTTTTTGCCCTCACCAACATCGACAATCAATGGCACTTTCAGTGTTTGCGCCGATTCCATGATGGCTTTTATTTCAGCTTTCGCCGCTTCTAAATCTTTGTCGGCGATCTCAAACACTAACTCATCGTGCACCTGCATTAACATTATTAAATCCAGCGAGGTGGTGCGTAACCACGCTTCTATTTGAATCATCGCGATCTTAATAATATCCGCCGCGGTGCCTTGCATGGGCGCGTTAATGGCGGTGCGTTCGGCGTATTGACGTAGTTGGCCGTTGCGCGCATTGATGTCGGGCAGATAGAGACGACGGCCTTGTAAAGTTTCGACGTAACCGCTCTCTTTGGCTTGGAGCTTGGTGGTTTCCATGTAACGCAACACCCCTGGGTAGCGAGCGAAATAGACATTAATGTACTCTTGCGCCAAACCACGTGACACATTTAACTGTTTGGCCAATCCAAAGGCTGACATGCCGTAAATTAAACCAAAGTTAACCGCTTTGGCGCTGCGGCGTTGATCACTGGTGACCCCTTCCAGTTTGACGCCAAAAATTTCAGCGGCGGTGGCTTTGTGAATGTCTAGGCCTTGTTCAAAGGCCTGCAGAAGGCCGGCATCATCGGAGAGATGCGCCATAATTCGTAACTCAATTTGTGAGTAGTCGGCCGCGACCATGGTGTAGCCCGGACGGGTGATAAAGGCTTGACGAATGCGTCGACCTTCGGCGGAGCGAATCGGAATGTTTTGTAGGTTCGGCTCGGTGGATGAGAGTCGGCCGGTGGACGCCACTGCCTGCATATAAGAGGTGTGGATGCGTCCGGTATTTGAATCCATCTGCTTAGGCAGTGAGTCAGTATAGGTCGATTTTAACTTGGCCAAACTGCGGTATTCTAAAATTAAAATCGGCAGCTCATGCCCTTGTTCCGCCAACTCCGCCAACACCGGTTCGGCGGTTGAAGGTTGACCTTTGGGGGTTTTCTTGAGAACCGGCAGTTCCAACTTTTCAAATAGAATAACTTGCAACTGTTTGGAAGAGTTGAGGTTAAAGGCCTCTCCGACGATTAAATGCGCTCTCTCTTCAAGTTCGGCGAGCTTTGCAGTCAATTCAAGGCTCTGTTTTGCCAGCATTTCAGTGTCCAATAAAACCCCGTTGCGCTCCATGTGAGCCAATACCGGGACCAAAGGCATCTCTATGTCGGTAAACACTTTTAATAAGCTGGGTTCTGCTTGTAACTTGCTCCAAAGTGCTTGGTGAAGTTGCAGCGTAATGTCGGCGTCTTCGGCGCCGTAAGGGCTGGCGACCTTGATCTCGATTTGATTAAATGTCAGTTGTTTTTTGCCTTTGCCGGCCACATCTTCAAAGTGAATTGTGCGATGGTTTAGATACTTCAGTGCCAAATCGTCCATATTGTGGCGGGTGGCGACACTGTTTAAACAGTAGGACTCAATCATAGTGTCAAACTGAATGCCTTTTAAGTGAATGCCGTGGTTTTGCAACACATGCCAATCGTATTTTAGGTTTTGGCCACATTTGGCAATGGTTTCATTTTCGAGTATCGGTTTGAACTTGGCTAAAACCATCTCTAAATCCAATTGCTCGGGTGCGCCTTCGTAGTCATGCCCTAAAGGAATATAACAGGCCAGGTTGTTGTCATCGTTGGGGTTTTTAACCGCCAAACAGATGCCGACAATTTTGGCTTGTAACGGGTTTAAAGAGGTGGTTTCAGTATCAATCGCAAACAGATCGGCCTGTTGGATTCTCTCAATCCAACGGTCAAGTTGCGCCGGCATGTAAACCGTTTCGTAAACCCCTGGTCTGCTGGCTGGGCTCTCTGTTGATGTGGCGGTGATGCCATCGGATGGCGCTGCCACCACGGCAAGCGGTGCCGACGCTTTCAGGCCGTTGGCTTTGGTAAAAGGCACTTCGCCGTTGGTAATTTGCGCTAACCAGTTTTTAAATTCATATTCGGTAAACAATTCTTGTAAGCGTTCCATATCCGGCGCGTGACGTTGTATATCGTCTAAATTTACAGGCAGGTCGCAGTCCAGTTTAATCTCTGTCAACTTACGCGACAGAGCCAATTGCTCTAAATTACTCCGTAAATACTCGCCTATTTTTCCGCCAATCATGGGCGCATTTTCGACTAAATTATCAATATTGCCAAACGCCGTTAACCATTTAACCGCGGTTTTTGGACCGCATTTTGGAATCCCTGGAATATTGTCGGCACTGTCGCCGACCAAAGCTAAATAATCTATTATCTGGTTGGGACGTACGCCAAATTTTTCTTGGACATACGCCGGTGTTGAAAGGTCGTTGGTCATGGTATTAATCAAAGTGATGTGTTCATTGACCAGTTGCGCAAAATCCTTATCGCCGGTTGAAATCAACGTGTCGTGTTGCGCTTCGGTGGCTTGCTGTGCAAAGGTGCCGATGACGTCATCGGCTTCTACCCCTTCAATCACAAGCAGTGGCAACCCCATCGCCTTGACGATTTCATGAATGGGTTCTATTTGACTGCGTAAATCATCTGGCATGGGTGGACGGTGAGCTTTGTAATCGGCATACATCTCATGACGAAAAGTGGGCCCTTTTGCATCAAAAATCACCGCCATTTTTTCAGGTTGATATTTTTCAAGCAGTTTGCCGAGCATGTTAATCACACCATAAATCGCCCCGGTCGCTTGGCCCTTGCTGTTGGTCAGTGGAGGCATGGCGTGGAAGGCTCTAAACAGATAAGAGGAGCCATCGACTAAAATAAAAGGGCTTTCCGGATTGGTGATGATTTGTGGTGTGGATTCGGTCATTTTTTCGCCTGGTATGGTAGAATTCGTCGCATTATTTTACCTTAGTTAGCGTTGATTTAATTCTCCCTAGCCAAATATAAAGAGACTTTGCGTTATGTCTGTCTACACAGTTGTTGAAGAAAATCAGTTAATCGCTTTTTTAGAGATGTACGATGTCGGTGTTTTAGAGCACTACGAAGGTATCAGTGCCGGCATTGAGAACACCAATTACTTTGTAGACACTCGACATAATGGCGAGCTTAAGCGCTTTGTGTTGACCATTTTTGAACACCATAGTTTTGAAGAGTTGCCCTACTTTTTAGACATTATGGCGTTTATGGCAGAACACAATATCCCGACCGCGCACCCGATGCCGACCCGTTCAAGTGGTTATTTAACAGAACTGTACGGCAAACCAGCCTCATTGGTGACGCGTTTAACGGGTCGCGGAGTGGAGAACCCTACAGTGATTCAGTGCGGCGTGATGGGCGAGCAGTTGGCGCGGTTTCATCAGGCGGGCTTGGAGTATGAGCAAACCCGTGAAAATGATCGTGGCCTAGAATGGATGAAAACCACTTTTAACGAGATTAGCCCGCACTTAACGACCGAATAGCGCGAGTTAATCACCGCAGAGATCGTTTATCAAACAGATGTTGATTCTACATTGCTGCCTCAAGGTGTGATTCACGCCGATCTTTTTTGCGATAACGCAG
>CAZVPH010000175.1:0-4747 GCA_964628125.1 uncultured Thiosulfatimonas sp.
GTGAAATCTGCACGTGTGATGTTGGGCCTACCAAAGCGTTCAGTTTTCGTGCGTAAAGCGCAAAAACCATCCGCCTCTGTCGTCGTCAAACTCTACCCTGGACGAGCGCTTAACGAAGAGCAGGTCAGCGCGATTATTTACATGGTCTCCTCAAGTGTGCCCGACATGGAAGCCTCGTCGGTAACCGTGGTCGACCAACAAGGCAATCTGCTCACCAGTAATACCGCCAATACGGGGATGAACATGAGCATGAAACAACTCGATTTTACGCGGACAGTTGAAGACACACTGTCGCAACGAATTGTGTCACTGTTGTCGCCTATTGTCGGTGGGCAAAGCAAGGTTCGCGCACAGGTCACGGCGGAACTCGACTTTACGCAACAAGAACAAACCCGCGAGAATTATGAAGCCGATCCTTCTGCGATTCGCTCAGAGCAAGCCTTAAAAGAGATAAACCGCAATGAAGGTCCGACCGGCATTCCGGGCGCTTTAACAAATCAGCCACCCCGTGCAGGCCTGGCACCTGAAGAGGGTTACTCTTCAGAAAAAGACCCTAATTTAAAGAGCTCCAGTGAAAAGAAAACTATCAACTATGAGCTTGATAAGACCATCAGCCACATTAAAAATGCTGTCGGCAATATTCATCGTCTGTCGGTTGCTGTTGTTTTGGACGATAAGACCAGTTTGGACGAGACAGGCCTGTTAGTTCGCACCCCCTTAACGGAAGATGAGTTATTACGTTTTCGCCGTTTGGTCAGCGATACGGTGGCGTTGGATGAAGCACGTGGCGATACCTTAAGCATCGTCAACGCCTCTTTTATGGTAGCGCCTGTTGAAGAGATGGAGACGGCGCCAATTTGGCAAGAGTCTTGGTTCTGGGATTTAATAAAGCAAGTGTTGGCGGGGCTTGCGGTGCTGATTATTGTTTTCGGTGTAATTCGACCACTTTTGAAAGATTTGCTGAAAAGACAAGAGAGTTATCTGGAATATCCAGAAGATGTGCCGGAAGAAAATGAAGAGCTTGAGAATGTGGATGAGATTTCTAGAGCGCTTGAGCAGATGAACCAAGAAGTTGGTGCGACCGCAATGGAGTCAGAGCGCTCTTCAGAGGCTGAGCAGGCGCTGTTGGAAAAAGTAAGAGCAATTGTTTCTGCGGATCCAAAAGTGGCGGCGCACGTGATTAAACAATGGATGACAGGAAAGTAACATGCCAAAATCAGCGGTGGTAGAAGTTGAAGATGAGAAGGATATTTCCAAGTTGGATAAGGTCGCCATCTTATTGCTTTCCTTAGGCAAGGATTCTGCTGCGCAAGTCTTAAAACACCTTAACCCAAGAGAAGTTCAGCAGATTGGTTCGGCCATGACGTCGGTGGAAGGGGTGACGCATCGACGCATTAACAGTGTTATGAGATCTTTTTTAGAAGAATTTGGCGACGATGCGCTTGGTTTAAACCCAAGTGAGTTTGCGCAGTCTTTGATGGCTGATGCTTTGGGCGAGGGCGGTGGCCATTTAATGGACGCAGCCCTCTTAGGCGACCAAGTGAAAGGCTTGGAAGCGCTTAAGTGGCAACATCCTTCGACGATTGCCAATATGTTGCGCAATGAGCATCCGCAAGTCATCGCTATTGTGCTCTCTTATTTTGACTCGGATCAAGCCGCTGAAGTCTTGCGCGGTATTCCAGAGCGTTTTCAGGCAGAAGTTATTTACCGAATCGCTACTTTAACAACTATTCAGCCCAGAGCGCTGTTTGATTTAAACAGCGTTTTAGAAAATGCCTCCAGCGATGGTGAGGGTGGAAAACTTGCGACTATTGGCGGTGAAAAACGCGCTGCCGAAATCCTCAATATGGTCGGTGGCGGCATTGACGCGAGAATTTTGGACGATATAGCAACCGAGCATGAAGAGGTCAGTAAGGCGATTCAAGATAAAATGTTCGTCTTTGATGACATCAGTGGCATTGACGATCGTGGTATTCAAACCATTGTCGGCGAAGTGCCAAGCGACATTCTTATTATTGCGCTTAAAGGTGCTGATACTGCCCTGAAAGAGAAGTTCTTAAGCAATCTTTCTAAACGCCAGGCAGATATTATGCGCGACGACCTAGAGACAGGGCCGCCTGTGAAACTAAGCTCTGTTGAAGATGCGCAACGCAGTATTATTCAAACCGTACGACGCTTAGCGGATGAAGACAGGATCATGATGCCAGGTGGTGGCGAGGAGTTCTTATAATTGACCGATTTTAAACCGTCAAAAATCAGCGCTCCTGCTGAGCCGGCACTGACAAAGCTGGTCTCCTCCTCGAATGTAAAAGCGCCAAATATAGAAACTTGGCAGATGCACAACTTTGATGAGGAGACAGCGCCGTCTGCTCCAGAAACTTCAGAAGAAGCGCTGGAAGAGGCTGAAGATGCGCTTCAACCTGAGCTGCAAAAACAAGCAGAACTGTTGAAAAAAGAAGCTTATGATCAAGCTTACCAAGAGGGGTACCAAGCAGGCCTGGTTAAAGGCGTGGAAGATGGCATGGTGCAAGGAGCGGCAGAAGGCTTAGAAAAGCAAACTCTGGCGTTGACGCCTAAACTGCTGCAATTTGAGCAGCTGCTTGAGATGTTGCAAGCGCCTTACCAGAAGGTTGAGCAACAAGTTTTAGCCGATTTGGTCGCCCTAAGTTTGCATGTCGCCAAACAAGTGGTTAAAACAGCGTTGGCACAAGACACGGATTGGATTTTAAAGGCGGTTCAAGAAGCGGTTCAACTCTTACCGGAAGCGCTTGAAGCCACGTCAGAAGCGATAAGGGTTGAGTTGCATCCAGAAGATTTACAGCTGCTGCAGGAGCTTAAACCAGAGCTCACCGAACAATGGCAGTTAAAAGCGAATTCCGAACTTGTGTTAGGCACTTGTCTTATCAAACAAAAAAATTCCTCTGTTTTAAACAGTTGGCAGCAACGTTTCGATGAGATTTCAACGGATCTCCACGCACGAACCATTCCCTCTAAAATCTCTGAGCCATAAATCATCCAGGTCAATACGGTCAAACCGATTAACACCGTTAAACAAGGTTTTCAAACCAATGAATTATGCTGAGTCTTTAAATCTCTCCCTTCAAGAACACCTTAAACAGCTAAACGACACCCTGATCACGCCTGGTTCTTTGAAAATTGCGGGGCGTCTAGTTCGCATGGTTGGCATGACGCTAGAGGTTGTCGGCACTTTTGCGCCCATTGGTTCACGATGCCAGATTTTAAGTCATGATTTACCCCCAATCGAAGCAGAAGTGGTTGGCTTTAATGATGATCGACTGTTTTTGATGCCAATTGGCGAAACCCACGGTTTATCACCAAATGCTCGTGTCTTGCCGGTTGAAGGCGGCGTTAAGGTTGGCGTCGGTATGGGACTGCTTGGCCGTGTAGTGAATGGTTCTGGACACCCTTTAGACAGTTTAGGGCCCATAGAGGTTGAGAAATATGTCTCCCTAGCGGGTGAGCGAATCAATCCTCTGAGTCGTCACCCGATTACTGAAATTCTAGACGTTGGTGTAAAGGCGATTAACGGCTTGCTGACCCTAGGCCAAGGCCAGCGTGTCGGTTTGATGGCGGGCACTGGCGTCGGTAAAAGTGTTCTGCTGGGGATGATGACACGCTATACCAGTGCCGATATTGTGGTCGTTGGCTTAATCGGTGAACGTGGACGAGAAGTGAATGAGTTTGTCCGCAACAATCTCGGCGTCGAGGGGTTGAAGCGTTCCGTTGTCGTGGCAACGCCGGCGGATGACCCGCCGTTGATGCGTCTCCACGGGGCGATGTTGGCAACCGCGATTGCGGAATACTTTCGCGATCAAGGTTTAAATGTTTTGTTATTGATGGACTCTTTAACCCGTTTTGCCCAAGCACAGCGCGAAATTGCGTTGGCCGTGGGGGAGCCTCCTGCCAGTAAAGGCTATCCGCCTTCGGTGTTTGCAAAATTACCCCAGTTGGTGGAGAGGGCGGGCAATGGCAGTGAAGGGTCAGGGTCAATTACGGCAATTTATACCGTATTGGCGGAAGGAGACGACCAAACAGACCCGGTGGTCGATTCGGCGCGAGGCGTTTTAGACGGTCACATCGTATTATCGCGTGAAATTGCCGACAGCGGTCGCTACCCAGCCATTGATGTCGAGTCGTCCGTGAGCCGTGTCATGGTCGATATTGCTTCTAAAAAACAGTTAGATCAGGCGCGTAAATTTAAAAGGCTCTACTCCAGTTACCAGCAAAACAAAGATTTAATCAGTGTCGGCGCTTACCGAAAAGGTGCTGATCCAATTATTGATGCCGCCATTGCAAAGCAGCCAGATTTAAACCTATTTTTATCGCAAGATATCTCAGAAAGTTTCTCGGTAGAAGAGTCTCTTAAAGCGCTTGATAAAGCGCTCATGCCTTAGGCTGAGCCAGTTTTATAATGGGCCTAGAGTAAACCGTCAAGCAAGGTCGAGTCGAGTTAGGTTGAGACAATTGAAGTAGGTTAGAAGCAGGTTAAATTGAGCTAATAAGCTAAGTTAAACGCCTAAAAATCTAAAATATCTAAAGTACTGATCGATCGGTATGACCAGGCCTGGTCAACTCTCCGCTATGAGTTGTAAAGACTGCATGCGGCTTGTTTCCACTTTGGGTTTTTAGAATATTGTTTATGGTCATAAGGTGTCAGGCAGCATGTCCACTAGAATTAACAGAATGAAAAAGCTGGTGGAGCTGGCGGAGATTGAGTTAGATAAAG
>CAZVPH010000176.1:0-4740 GCA_964628125.1 uncultured Thiosulfatimonas sp.
TCTGATGACCACCCGGGTGCTGCGTAAGAGCAACTTCTGCCATCCCACCCATCAAAGTTTTTGATACGTAAGGCCCAGCGTTTTGGGTATACTTCAAAGGCCATCCACTTAACATTAAGGAAGTAGATCATGTCGATTAAGTCGTTCAAGTCGTTTAATACCGGGTTTTTCAAAGCGTGCGCGGTGCTGTTGTTGTCTGCTTTTTGGCTGATGCCCGTCACGGCTCATTCGGCCGAACTCAATAATCAGGAAGCGTTAAAAGGGATCACCGAGATTCATACACTGTATGACATTCGTAAAGCCAATCCAGCGGTGATGTTGTCTTATCTGAAAGGCATTGAATCGAACCATCAGAATCTGCTTAAGGAAGGGGTAAAACCAAATCTTCGCATCATTTTTATCTCCAGTGCGGTGAATTTTATTACCACTAAACCAACGGATACCATTGAGTTAGAGCATGGCGATACCCTAAAAGGGATTGCGGTGCAGATTCAACGCCTGATTGATTTGGGTGTAAAAATGGAAGTCTGTGCTTCGGCGACCGCCTACTTTAAGGTCGATAATGCAACGCTGTTGCCAGGCATTAAGCCTGTTCGTTCTGGGTTTATTGCAGTGATGGGTTGGCAAGCGCAAGGGTATTCACTCGTGCCGGTTTACTAACGGTTGAGCATTGCCTGCCTGTTGTTTTATCAGGCAAATCACAGCGTTAAAAGAAAGAAGTACGATAAAAAATGCCAACCTTGTGTTGGTATTTTTTTGGCTAAAATTTGTGAAATCAAACGAAAACCTGCGTAAGATCTGCAGTATCAGGCGCGCGGGGATGGTAAAGTAAAGGAGTAGACGGCGGCCGAGTTTTTTAGAGTGAGCCGTGAATGACTGATAAAGAGTGGAGAGTGATTGTGAGAAAGTTGTTACAAATAGATTTTAATTTTGCAGGGCCTTTTGGAGAAGAGATGTCACAGACGCTCGTCGGCTTGGCGGAGTCGATTAACCATGAGCCTGGGTTTATCTGGAAAATATGGACAGAAAATCAAGCCGACCAAGTCGCCGGTGGAATCTACCTGTTTGAAGATGAAGCCACTGCGAAGGCTTATTTAAAGATGCATTCAGCGCGCTTGAAAGAGTTGGGGGTGAAAAAAGTGCGTGGACAGATTTTTGATGTAAACGTTCCTTTGTCAACGCTCAATAAAAGCCCATTCTTTTAAATGACTGGTTTGTTGAAAAGACTCTTCTACCAGGCCTGGTAGAAGAGCGAGTGAGTGGTTTAAGCTGAATCGCTTAACGCAAACCGGTTGTAAAGCTTTGAAGCCCGTCAGGCGTTTAACGCTGGCAGCAGAACGAACAACCTTTACAGGATTTAAAACGTTCAAAGAGCTCAAGGTTTTGAAAGGCTAAGCGCCTTCCATCACCTGTGACTCTAATGCTTCCCAGCGCTCAAACGCGCGTTCAAGCTCGCTCTCTTTCTCTTCAAGCTGTTTCAACGTAGCTTGCAGAACGTCGTTGTCGTTCTGATAAAACTCGCTGTTGCCGACCTGTTCCGCTAAGGCTTCAAGCTCGGTCTCTAAGCCTTCAATCAAAGCAGGTAAGGCATCGTATTCACGTTGATCTTTAAAGCTTAATTTAACGGCTTTTTTGACCGTCGCTGCCGGGCTGGCTTTTTTGGCTGGCGTGTCAACCTTCGGCGCTTTCTCAGCTTTGTCATCTGAACGGGTCATTTTAGGGTGCGCCGATGCGGATTGCGACGTCTCTAAACGAGCCGCAGAGCGGACGTTTGCGTATTTAGCCGGACGTTGACGTAACCAGTCATCATAACCGCCGATGTATTCATTCACCACACCAGGCGCGTCAAATACAATGGAGCTGGTACAGACGTTGTTTAAGAAAGCACGGTCATGGCTGACAATAAGGACGGTGCCTTGGTAGTCCATCAACAACTCTTCCAGTAATTCGAGGGTTTCAACGTCTAAGTCGTTGGTCGGCTCATCGAGAATCAGAAGGTTAGAAGGTTTGGCGAACACGCGAGCCAACAGCAGGCGATTGCGCTCTCCGCCCGACAAGGATTTGACCTTTTGACGCGCTCGTTCAGGCGAGAACAAGAAGTCGGCTAAATACCCCATAATGTGTTTGCGTTGGCCGTTGATTTCAACATAATCGCTCTCTTCCAACACGCTTTCAACCACCGGTTTGTTCTCGTCTAGCTGAGCGCGATGTTGGTCAAAGTAGGCGATGTCTAAGTTGGTGCCTAGGGTAATCGTGCCAGATGTTGGTTGTTGTTTGCCCAGTAATAAGCTGATTAAAGTCGATTTTCCACACCCGTTTTCACCGATAATTCCAACTTTATCGCCACGCATAATCACGCCGCTGAAATCTTCGATAATGGTTTTTCCAGGCCAGCCAAAGGTGACGTTCTTTAATTCGATCACCTGTTTGCCCGAGCTCTCTGCACGGTTGACCTGTAAGTTGGCTTTGCCTTGTTGCGTGCGACGTGATTGATGTTCGGAACGCAGTTTTTCTAAAGCACGGACACGACCTTCATTACGGGTGCGGCGGGCCTTGATACCTTGACGAATCCAAACTTCTTCTTGCGCCAGCTTTTTATCAAACAGAGCGTTTTGTTTGGCTTCGCTTTCCAGCATCGCCTCTTTACGCTCTAGGTAGGTGTGGTAATCGCACTGCCAACTGGTCAGTTGACCGCGGTCAAGTTCAATAATGCGGGTGGCCAAAGCTTGTAAAAATGCTCGGTCGTGCGTGATAAAAACCAATGAACAACGGACGTTTTTCAAAAAACCTTCCAGCCACTGAATCGAGGGGATGTCCAAATGGTTGGTCGGCTCATCGAGCAGCAGAATGTCCGGCTCTTGCACCAGCGCTTGTGCCAACAAGACGCGGCGCTTCATACCGCCTGAAAGCTTTGAGAATTCAGCGTCGGCCTGCAGTTCGAGCTTAGAGATGATGGTGTCGACTTTCTGCTGTAACTCCCAACCATTCTGCTCTTCGATGCCTTGCTGGACTTTGGAGAATCTCTCCATCAACTCATCAGTGTAGTTCTGCTCCATCTGAGTACTGATCTCATGAAACTCTTCAATCAATGCGCCGGCACTGCCAAGACCTTCTGAGATGACGTGAAACACCGAGCCGTGCATGTCGTGTGGCACCTCTTGTTGCAACTTGGCGATGGTGATGCCGTCTTGCAGAATGCGGCTGCCACTGTCGGCTTGGATTTCGCCTTCAATCACTTTTAGCAGGGTTGATTTCCCCTCGCCGTTACGGCCGACGAGACAGACACGCTCGTTGGCCTCAATCTGCAAAGAAGCTTTATTAAAAAGGGGCGCCGCGCCGAAGCTGAGGGACATTTCACGTAAAAATAGAAGAGCCATAGGTGTATTCGTCAGTTATCTTATTGGTTGAGTAAAGGAAGTTTACTGCAGAGTGTTTGAGTCAACGGTTTACTGCAGTGGATGGAAAAACCGTTGGTTTAAAGGTCGGTTAAAGATTCGCAAAAAATCCGCGAAAAACCGAGCATTCAACATGATTGCGTCCAACATAGGGATGCTTGCGTGTTGAGTGCGAATATTGGGTATGCATGTTATGTGCATGTTATGTGTGTATGTATGTCGAGCGAGCCAGAAAAGTGGCCGGCAACTGCGCCAAACGCCACTATCTTATCTCTTCAAGAGTTCAAGAATCAAGTTTTGGCTCGACTGGGCATTATAACGATTTAAAGTACACTTCGCATTTTCATTCGAGGCTGTGTCTTGAAACGCTTGCCAAAAATCGAGGACGATTTCAGATTCTTCATTCGGCACCGGTCGACCCCCCGTTGGGTTTATCTCCCAGCGATACCAAAGATTAAAAATGAGCAGGCCTGGTGAGCTGAGGCTTTTCCAGAGATTGTTTTGGAACTCGGTATCGCTTAACGCCGAAGGGAGTCCTTCGGCATCAAACAGGTCGATCATAATAACGTCATACAGAGAGTCGTCTTCGGCGATAAACTCAATGGCGTCACTTTGCACCGCCTCTATTTCAGGCACATTGGGCAGTTGAAAAAAGCGATAGGCACAGTCAATCACTGTTTGCCGAAGCTCCACTACTGTCATTTGCAGGTTGGGCAGTGTGTGAAACAGGTGCGTGGCCATGGTGCCTCCGCCCATACCAAGCATCAGCGCTCTCAAAGGACGGCGGTTTTTTTGAGAGGGGGAAAACTTGGTGTTCGCAAAGTCCACGACCCGCTCAATTATTTTTTCTTGGTACTCAAAGTTCAAGGTCATGGGGGCGTTGATATAAACGCAACTCTGCTCGATGGGTGAGTCAAAATGGAGTTTGCGGGTCACCCGGTTCTCAACCACTTCAACCAAGCCAAACTCATCGCGTTCCGAAAAAATCGTCATGCCGTCGTATTTCATCTATTGCACGCCTTGACTAAGTGAGTTGTTTGAATGGAGTGAGTTGGCAACAGGCGTTGAGCTGGACAAACCTGCCCACCAAAGACGTAAACGTAACCCCCAAGCGGTGGTAAAACCGACTTCAACAAACGCGATCTCACCGTTTGGCGCTATGACAAAATCGGCGGGCACCGCTTTAGCGCCCAGCGCTTTTTGCCAAACGCCTTCCAGGTCGTTGACGATATTGTCTGGATTCATGTCGTTGTCTTTCGCAAAGGCGAGCAGTTGTTCGTCGTCGGCTGACTGAGTGGCGATATTAATCACGCTGTATTTCTCTGCAATTGACTCAACCCCCCCT
>CAZVPH010000177.1:0-4729 GCA_964628125.1 uncultured Thiosulfatimonas sp.
GGTTTTGCAACGTTTGAATCAATTCTAGATCGTTGGTTAAACAGGGCTGGATGCCGCGAATCACCACAGTAAAACGGTTACCCGACAGTCCGCCTGTCTGCAATTTACGGGGGTGACGGACGGCCTTAAGAATCGTCACATTCTCAACTCTAAAGTCCTCTATATTTGGATTGACCAGGCCTGGTAGTTGAAGGCTGAACCACTGGCGCGTCACCGCGTGTCGATCTTTTTGCCCTGCGACGCCTACTTTACTGGGCGACACCCCTGCCCACTTGGCCAACTGTTGCGAAACCCAATCGGTATTCTCGCCGATCTTTTCAACCCAGCACCAAAGGTGCTCACCTTCGCCACTGAGCTGATATGCAATCTGCTCTTCCACCACAAAATCTTCAGGAATCATTTTATAGATTCCCTGGCATTCGGGCTGGCCATAGGCATAATTTAAACGGTTTAAATCGGCAGTTTCAGTGCAAGTATTTGGCATGGTGACAAGAATCTTTTAAAAGGAGTCGAAATAAAAAAGGCCTGGCATATTATCCAATATGACCAGGCCTGGTAGGTTTTAATTAACGAGGTAGAGCAAATTGCTCGACTTGGCTAAAGATCTTTAAACAGTTTTTCAGAGATTGGCAGCTCTTTGCCTTTTGGCTTGTCGTTATACACTTGCACCAACAGCTCACTGATATTATTTGGCAACACATAGTCTTTGATTAACTGACGCGCTTCGGTCGGCGAGTCTTTATGAATATACAAGTAGATGTTTCGCAAATGGCACTTGTTTTGCGGATCAGAGGCTAACGGGCGTAAATAGCCTTCACCGGTGATTCTGACGTTCTCTTTGGTCACAATCACCACTTTATGGTAATAGGTCGATTTTGGCGGTTCTGCAAAACAGATCTGCAACACTCGATCAAAGTTGCCCGAGCCTTTATCTAAACTGCTGACAATTTTAGCGCTGGTCAGTTGCACCGGTTCTTTGCTGCAACCCCCGAGCATAAGCAAACTGCCGACCAGCAAACCTGTCAGCATTAATCCCATCAGTCTGTATGTGAATGTGAGTTTCGCAGCCACTGCAACAGTCGATGGCATATCGTGTAATTGCTTCATAGGATTCCCCCCACACACAGACGTTAAGTTAATAAGCGTTAAAGTCGACTATAAATTGTCCGCATTCTGCTGAATGCCTGCAACCTGCCAACTGCCTTCGTCATGAGCCAAACGACGAATGTGCCAGATCTCATTGAAGGCGTGTGCGCCTTCTGCAGCGTCTTCTTGAATAAAGCCTGTAAAGCGAATGCTGGCGATAAAGTACTCACCATCAATCGCCATATCCGCCAACTCGGCGTGCAGCGTATCAATGACAGTCTGGTTATCACCCGCTTTTACGCCAACCATCTCTTGCTCTAACACCGCAAACAGCTCAGGGGAGCAGTACGCTTTCACTTCGGTTAAATCGGCGTTGTCCCACGCTTTTTGTAAGCTGGCGAAGTGACCTTTCGCCCCTTCCACAAACTCTGCTGCGTTAAACCAAGCAGGCGCTTCTGACAGGTGCACCGCCTCCTGGCTTGCGCCTTGACCCATGCCACCCTCTAAGTCTGCTCCAAAAATAGAGCCGGAAGAATTTGGATTGTAAGCAGGAGTTTCCGCTGCAGCGTCATGCGTTTCACGCTGATAAGTTTGCGCGGACGGAACCGGTTCTGCTTGAGGTGTGCCGTGTTGAGCGTAATTAGAACCATAAGTGGCGTCGGTTTGAGCTTGTTTTTGACGACGCATATAGGTAAACAGTTTGAAAAGTCCAAACGCGACCAACGCCATCAATAAAATATCCATGAATTGAATGCCATCAAAGCCATCACCCATAAATAAAGCGGCGAGCAAACCACCGGCCAACAAGCCCCCCATTAGCCCCATCATGCCCGCTTTTGCAGGCGTTGCACCCGGTTTTGCTGCCGCATTTGGCGCAGCTTTCGGAGCCGCTTTAGGGGCCGTCTTAAAGGATTTAGGTGCGACCGACTTAGAGTAACCAAAACTTTTACCACCGCCAAAACGCTTTGCTTCCGCAACTTGTGTCACGGTAAACAACGTAAAAAACACGGTGAGCAGTGCCAAAAATGAGGGTTTTAAAAACTTATTCACAAAAATCTCCAATTAAATTAAGGATGTTTAAATGTGCAATCCTACTTTTCGCAGTTTGCTTTTTAAACAATTGTTTGATGGCTGGCATTGTAGCCTATTTTGAAAAAGACAAAAAGCAATCTCGACCAGGCCTGGTCATTTAATCGCTTGACGCATCCCCGCTTACTGTTTGATACAGCGAGAAATCGTGTAATCTTTACCCTGCTTAACTTTGTCGTAGTTACCAAATACTTCCATAAAGTTACGCTTCATATATTGGCGCAACCCATTAATGGTCACCACCACAAATTGGCCACCGGGTTCCAAGTGAGCGTGAACGTCGTGCAGTAAAATGCTCAACATCTCTTTGCCCACTTTGGCCGGAATATTTGAGACCACCGTAGTAAACATCATCCCGTTTGGCACTGCACTTAACCCATTAGATAGATAAGCTTTGGCATTTCCCAAATTGTTTTTTTTCGCGTTCTTATTGGCGTAGTCCACCGCAACAAAATCTTTATCGACCATATGCACCTGGCCTTTAGGGGCGTTGGCCGCGATCGCCAAACCGAGTGGTCCATAACCGCAACCGATGTCCAGCGCGATCTCATCCTCTTTAATGTCCAGGTATTTTAAAAAGAGATCGGTACCAGAATCAATCTCACGCGGGCTGAAAATACCCCAGGTGGTCGCAAGTTTAAGCGGCTTGCCCATGAGTTCTGCCTCGATGAGCAGGTCTTTTTTTAGTTCGTCAATTGTGGCCACTTTGTTCGCTTCCTAGGGTCGTTTTGAATTATCATATTGTACCTTCTTTAATCACCCCTTCACTTTAAAAACGTTAAAAACGGGTAGAACCTTCAAAACCAATGCATAGCCTAAACGAAAGACAACGCCAAGCCGTATTACACATCGACACTCCAGCGCTGGTTCTGGCCGGCGCGGGCTCGGGCAAAACACGTGTCATCACTGAAAAAATTGCCTATTTGATTCGAAAGTGCGATGTAAAAGCCCACAATATTTACGCCCTTACCTTCACCAATAAATCGGCCAAAGAGATGAAGGAGCGAGTCACCAAACTTTTGAAAGAGGAAAACACCAAAGGACTGAATGTCTCGACCTTTCACAACCTTGGCTTGAACATCATTCGTCAAGAGTATAAAGCCTTAGGGTATAAATCCACTTTCTCAATTATGGACGCAACCGACAGCGGGCAGATACTCAAAGAGTTGATGCTCAAACAGACGGTCGATCCAGAGGTGCTGGACGGTGTGCAGTGGGATATTTCGAGTTGGAAAAACGACCGCATTTCGCCACAGCAAGCGCTGGAGCAAGCCGAGAATCCGGCAGAGCAGTCGCGTGCCATTTTGTACGGCGCGTATCAAAAGCAGTTGCGTGCCTATAACGCGGTGGATTTTGATGATTTAATCGGTCTGCCAGTCCAACTTTTCTCTGAAAACCCTGAAGCGCTGGAACGCTGGCAGAACAAAGTCCGCTATCTACTGGTCGATGAGTATCAGGACACCAACGCGTCACAATACGCTTTGGTCAAATACCTGGTCGGGATTCAAGCGCGTTTTACCGTGGTGGGCGACGACGACCAATCCATCTACGCCTGGCGTGGCGCACAACCGGAAAACTTGGCGCTGCTGCAGACTGACTTTCCGGCGTTAAAACTCATTAAACTTGAGCAAAACTATCGCTCCAGCAACCGTATTTTGCAATCGGCCAACCAACTTATCTCAAACAATCCGCACGTTTTTGAGAAGAAACTCTGGAGCGAGATGGGCATGGGCGATCCATTGCGAGTGATTGCGTGCGCCAATGAGAATCAAGAAGCCGAGCGTGTGGTCTCGGAAATCATTGTGCATAAATTTAAAACGCGCAGTAAAAACAGTGATTACGCGATTCTCTACCGTGGTAATCACCAGTCACGTCTGCTAGAACGCGCATTGCGTGAGCAAAATATTCAATACGTAATCTCTGGCGGAAAGTCCTTTTTCGACCACGCTGAAATTAAAGATGTGATGAGCTATCTGCGGTTGATTGTCAACCCAGACGACGACGCGGCTTTTTTGCGAATCGTCAATACACCACGCCGTGAAATCGGCGCCTCGACCTTGGAAAAACTCGCCACCTATGCCACCGGGCGCAATATCAGCCTATTTGATGCAACACAGGAATTTGGCCTAACGACCATTTTGTCTGAAAAAGCGCTCAAACGCGTGCAGTATTTTGGTCAACAATTACTGGAATGGGCGCAAAAAGCGGAAGCGGCGGAGGGCGAAGAGGTCACTTCGTTTGTTCGTCAGATGATTGAGAACATTGAGTACGACAACTGGATTCATGAAAACTCTAACACGCCTAAAGCGGCCGAAAAACGGATCAACAATATCCGCGAACTGACCACCTGGATTGAACGCATTGTAAATAAAGCCAAAGAAGAAGACGGTGAAGAGAAGCGACTGAACACCATAGTCACGCACATGATGCTGATGGATATGATGGAGCGCAACGAGTCTGAAAAAGACCATGACATGGTCAGTTTAATGACCCTCCACGCCTCCAAAGGACTAGAGTTTCCACACGTCTTTTTAATCGGCATGGAAGAGGAGAT
>CAZVPH010000178.1:0-4651 GCA_964628125.1 uncultured Thiosulfatimonas sp.
CAATGTGTTGCTGGAGGAAAAGCTGCTATGAGCAAAGAGATAAAAAAGGTTGTTTGTCGTGGTCTTTAAATGAAACGTAACTGAGCGGTTTTAAAAGTCGAACAAAGTCGGCTCTGTTTCGGCTCTGTTTTAACCGACACCTTTAACGCTAATTTTCAGGTTAACCCACGATTAAAAAATTACTGAGCGGTCAATGTTTCAACACCCTGCGCCGTGCCGCACAGAAAAACATCTGCTGGGCGTACTGCGAACAGACCGTTGGTGACGATGCCGACGATGCCGTTTAATTCAGTTTCCATCGCCACTGGATCGACAATTTCTAAACCGTGAATGTCTAAAATTAAGTTACCGTTATCGGTTGTAAACCCTTCACGTAAAACAGGCTCTCCTTGAAAGCGTTTGACAATCTCACGTGCGACATAGCTGCGCGCCATGGGGATGACTTCGATCGGCAGTGGGAATTTACCTAAAGCAACGACTTTCTTGCTGTCGTCGGCGATGCAGACAAATTGTTTGGCAACGGCTAGGACAATCTTCTCACGGGTCAGCGCGCCGCCACCGCCTTTAATCAGATTAAGGCCAGCATCGGCTTCATCGGCACCATCAATGTAGACTGAGAGTTCTGCAACGGAGTTTAAATCGAACACGGGAATTCCATGACTTTTTAGGCGTTCGGCAGTCGCCTCAGAGCTGGCTACTGCGCCTTTGATTGAGCCTTTTACTTTCGCGAGCTCATCAATAAAAAAGTTTGCGGTAGAGCCTGTCCCCACACCAATGAAGGTGTCAGGCACAACATAAGCAATTGCTGCTTGAGCCACTTTTTGTTTTAGTTCATCTTGTGTCATCTTTAGACTCTCTTTGTTATGTATGGTTTTATTATCCAACCCGTGATTTTAATCAAAAAATGTGCACTTGTATAGTTTATAAGGTGTAAACCATGAAACGGCCAGATAAGCAGGCGAAAACACTGGCCGTAGACACTGCAAGAGAGTGACCAGGCCTGGTTGATATAGGCGCAGCTTAAAAGATTTGTATGAGCCGCGGTTGCGAGTGAGTGTTAGTTAGGTACGGTCGGTGAAGGTTGTACTTTAGGCATCTCAATGGAGAGTGCAGGCGGCATTTCGCCCTCTTTACGTTCATGAATGGCGGTAATCATGCCAGACTGCGTGGTGATGTATAAGTCCTCGTAGACGTGAACAGTTTTAAAGGTTAAAGGACGCATTTGGCGTGATTTTTCGGCCAGAGGTTTGCCTTTTGACATGTACATGCCGCACATGGTCATGCTGTTTGAAACTTTATGCTGTGGCACGAGTACATGATCTTGTTCGCTGAGCTGAGAGCGCAGGTCAAGCTCTTTAAAATAAGCTTGGCGCTCTTCTTCTGTTTTTAAATCGTAGAAATCAATACAAAGTTTTAATGTATCTGCTTTTGCTAACTCGCCTGAACGTTCGATAATCCGTTCTGCTTCGGCTGTGTAAGATTTTCCAGGAGGCATGGAGTTGCTGGAGGTTGACGCCAAGGTGCCAATAAGTAAGCTGAGTGCAATCGCTGTTTTTTTCATCTTTTTTATCTCTTAATGTTTTGTTTAGACGGTGAATATAACTTTAGTATATTGAGTTAAGTATCGACGCCGGCTGTTGAAGGCATCGAATGGGGATTAAGTAGGCTCAATATACTGGCTTGTAAGCTGTGCGTAAAGCGTTAGTGAGAATGGTTTTTCATGCTGTGATTCATAGCGCCCATTCTGCTTTTGAAAGATTTTACAGGCATCTCAACTTCTTTACGACTGCCGTCTTCAAATTGCAGTGTGACACGAACGGTTTCGCCGACTTTGATTGACGTCACAGGGTTGATTAACATGATGTGCAGTCCGCCGGGTTTTAAAACCGTTTGGCTGTTGGCTGGGATTTCAATAAACGCCACTTTACGCATGCGCATGACTCCATCATCATTGGTGTGAGTGTGTAACTCGACGATCTCGGACGCCTTTGAATCCGCCATAATAAGTTTGATCGTACTGTCACTCATATTCTCTAAGGTCATAAAGCTGGCACTGGCGGGGGCGCCAGGAGGAACTTCACGCGCAAAGGGGTCGCTGACTAAGATGTCGTCAGCCTGTGAGGCCATGGCTTGAAAACTGCCGAGGGCAGTAAAGATGCCGAGTGAGAGTGCGGTTAATGTTTTTTTCATGTCAGTGTCCTTGTAAGGTTAGCCTTGCGGGCTGTTTAACGATTCTGGTATTGCTTGATAGTTTGAACAAACTGCTCCGGCGTAGTCGCGTGAGGCAGCTGTGTTTGCAGTTGACCGCTTTGGTCGACCACATAGGTGAAGGCGGAATGATCGACGGCATAATTTGTGCCGTTGTCGGGCGTGTCCACTTTGGTGTAGACCACGCCATACCGTTGAGCAATTTCGGCAATGACCTCAAGTTTTCCGGTTAAACCGGTTATGTTGGCCTCAAAGTAGTTAGCATACTGATCTAAACGTTCTGGGGTGTCGCGCTCTGGGTCCACTGAAACAAACAAGACCTTTAAATTGGCTTTTTCAGTAGAAGTTAAGGTTTGATAGGCCATGGATAAATTGCCCAGGTTGGTCGGGCAGATGTCTGGGCAGAAGGTATAGCCAAAATAGATGAGGACCAACTTGTCTTTAAAATCACTCAGGCGCTCTTGACCATTAATGGAGGTCAGCGTGAAATCTCCACCAGGAGGGCTTTCATTGACGATCAACCGATCAGAGCCACTGTTTGGAGTCTTTATGGGCGACCATAATATAAAAGCCGTGCCTAAAACACCACCAAGTAGGAGGGTGAGAAGAGTACTTTTTGAATTCATGTATGTGCTCAATTTATAAGTAAGGTGAGAGCCCTTGAGGGTTGCTCAATGGAATCTATCTTTAAATCGATTTTTAAATAGATTTCTCACCTGAAATAGACTCGAAGTCGTCTACGAGAGGATAGTTTACCGCAAGTTAGAGTGCGCAATCCTTAAGAAAGTTTTGCGGTTACTAGGGAGTTTTAGTTTATAAAACGTATATAAAAACGCTTTAAAATGTGACATTGACTCTTGCCCAGACGGAACGGCCCGGCTCGTAGAGTTTATAATTCGCTCCAATGGTAGAGTCCGTCCTGTTTAGGTAGGTTTGATAAGCGTGATCGGTTAGGTTGTCCACCCCTGCAGAGAGTGCAAACTGTTTGTTAATTTGGTAGTTGCCGTAGAGATCAAGCGTACTCCAGGCTGCGGTTTCTAGCTCATCATATTGAACATTGGTCTCGGTCTGTTCTGTCGCAAAGTGAAACCGTGCGCCGGCTTTCCATACGGAGGTGGCGTATTCGGCAAACGCGGCTCCAGATAAAGGAGCGACATTGCTTAAAGTACGATTGTCGGTGTCGTTGGTCCCTTTAGTTAGGTTTAAGCTTGAGCCGACCTTAATGTATGGGGTCGCTTGCCAGCTGCCGGCGAGATCCAAGCCGTAAAGAGTTGCGTCTTTATTGAGATAGACAGAGTTCTGACCGTTAACATTGACACGGTTTGGTTGATTAGCCCCTTTATCTCTTAAAATGTAGTTGTTAACCACATCATAATAAGCCGACACTGACCATTCTATTTGATCAGTGCCTTGTGACAGACCCATATCAAATTGCGTGTGCTGCTCAGGTTTTAAATCTGGATTGCCTGTCCAGTCGCCCCTTGCCATGTAGAGTTCTGTGGCATCTGGGTATCGGTGGGTACGGCTGACACCCGTGAAAATAGTGAGGTTGTTTTGATAGGTACGCTCATAACGCAATAGCGCATTGAAGTTGGCGTCATCGGTTTTAGTGGTGTTCGAACCGTAAATATTTTGGTAAACGCTGGAGGCTTTGTTGCCCATTTCGGTCGCGCTGTTCGCTCCTTTAGCATCGGTCGTCACGTCGTCGTAACGCAAGCCTAAAATGAATTTTTGTTGATTTTTAAAGAACGAGGTCGATTCTGCAAAGACACTTTTCGTTTCTTGCAGGACATTTGGCCACATATTAAACACGGATTTGGCCATGCTTCGGTTGTATAAAGTTGCGCGCTTTTCAATCGATTCAAACTGCACGCCATAATCCAGCTGAGTGTGGCGAATCATGCTGGTAAGTTTGATTTTTGCACCAGTAGTTTTCGCGTCACTGACGGTTTCCATTTTTTTAGTTGGGTCAAAAGGGCGTAACTCAAAGTTATTCATCACGTGATCGACGTCCGATTGATAAATGTCGACTGCAATGTCTTGAATGACGTCATTGATTTTAGAGCCGTTATACCGCAAACGGGTGGTGGTGCCGTCCGATAAAGGGGAGTCCATCATTGCGCCTTGAAAAAGCGCATCCTCAATGCGAGTGTTTTCGTAAGAAAGGCGAACTTCATGGTGCTCATTAGGGGTCCAACCTAAATCAATATGACCTTGCTGGCTTTCGTAACTGGAGCGGACTTCTTCACCATTGCCATCTAGATAGTTATCAGCAGATTTTTTTGAGCCTTGTAAGACAATATAACCTTGTTTGCCTCCGGCAGCGACGGTGGCGTTCATATCACGAGTTAAGCCGTTTGAAGCGCCACCAAAGTTGACGTTACCACGGTAGAGTTTTCCAGCCTCAAAAATCGGTGCATTACGTTCAAACAGCACGGTTCCG
>CAZVPH010000179.1:0-4636 GCA_964628125.1 uncultured Thiosulfatimonas sp.
CTTTGCGCCGATTATTCCCACTGAGCCTAAGTTGCTTGTTCTAGGTACCATGCCCAGCCTGGTCTCGATTGAAGAGCGTTTTTACTACGCACATCCTCGAAATGCGTTTTGGCCGATTCTATCCGCTCAACTAGGCAGAACCTTAAAGAGCAACGAAGACAAGCGCAAAGCGTGTGACGATTTAGGAATTTTAGTTTGGGATGTTTTGCAAAGTTGTCAGCGGCCAGGCAGCCTGGACAGTGCGATCAGATCGCCGTTAGCGAATGATTTTGAATCTCTTTTTAAATTTTACCCCAACCTACACGCGGTCGCGTTTAATGGTCAGGCGGCCGAAAAGCTGTTTAAAACCAAAGTGGTTAAACAGCAACGTCTGCCAGAACGGCTAGAGTTTATAAGTTTGCCCTCGACCAGTCCAGCCTATGCGGCCATGACCTTTGAGGATAAGCGCTTGTTGTGGCAAGAAAAACTCTTCAATTTGGGGTAAAATACCCCGCTGGATTTTACACCGCACTCATCCACATACTGTTTTACTTATTGCTTTATTTATTACTTCACTTATTGACTCTACCTTAAACGCCAAACGACTAGGAGATTTGCCTTGAAAGCAGACAGCCTGAACCAGACCTTTACATCAGAACTACTTTCGCCTGCGGGCACACTCAAAAACATGGAGTACGCATTTGCCTATGGCGCCGATGCGGTCTATGCCGGGCAACCGCGCTACAGCTTACGAGTGCGTAATAATGAGTTTGATGAAGAGACTCTAAAGAAGGGCATAGACCGTGCTCATGCGTTAGGCAAGAAGTTTTACGTGGTCAGTAATATCGCGGCACACAACTCCAAGGTCAACACCTACATGAAAGACATCGCGCCGGTTATTGCGATGAAACCCGACGCTTTAATCATGTCCGACCCTGGTTTGATTGCAATGGTGCATGAAAAATATCCCGAACAAGAGATCCACCTGTCGGTGCAGTCCAATGCTGTGAACTGGGCGACGGTGAAGTTTTGGTACAACAACGGTGTGCGTCGCGTGGTTCTGTCGCGCGAGTTGTCGATGCAAGAGATTCGTGAAATACACGAAAAAGTACCTGAAATGGAGCTGGAGGTTTTTGTGCACGGCGCTTTGTGCATCGCCTATTCAGGGCGTTGCCTATTGTCGGGTTACATCAATAAACGCGATGCAAATCAAGGCACGTGCACCAACGCTTGCCGCTGGAACTACAACACCTATGAAGCCAAAGAAGACGTCACCGGAGATGCGGTTGGTGTGCCACGAATTGAAATCTCGAACATAGACAATATTACCGATTTAACCCTTGAAAGTGCTCCGCCACGTGTTGACGCTTATTTAAATTCTGATGTGCAAGAGGCCGTCGAAAGCCAGACGCCGACCTTGGGAGAGGGCAATCCAACTGAGCGCATGATGTTGTTGGAAGAGGAAGGTCGTCCGGGTGAGTTTATGCCGGCTTTTGAAGACGAGCACGGCACCTACATTATGAACTCGAAAGATTTACGAGCGGTGGAATTAATTCCTGAGATGGTCGAGATTGGTGTCCACTCTCTAAAAATAGAAGGTCGAACCAAATCACATTATTACGTGGCGCGAACCGCTCAGGTCTATCGAAAAGCAATTGACGATGCGTTGGCGGGCAAACCGTTTGATACCAGCTTAATGACGGACTTAGAAAGCTTAGCAAGTCGTGGCTATACCGAAGGCTTTTTACGCCGCCATGTGCACTCGGAGTATCAAAACTATGAGTATGGTGTGTCTAAATCCGACCGCCAGCGTTTTGTGGGCGAGGTGACGCATGTGGGCGAAAGAGAGGGCGAATCTTACTTGGAAGTGGACGTTAAAAACAAGTTCTGTGTCGGCGATTCGTTAGAAATTATGAGTCCAGTCGGCAACGTCTCAATCGTGTTGCCGGCCATGCGTAACCACCGTGATGAGCCGGTTGAGTGCGCGTTAGGATCGGGTTGGGTAGTGCGGATACCCAACCCTTTTAAAGATGTCTCTGAAGAGGTTTTAAGGTTTTGTTTGGTGATGCGTAATGAATCCTGGGGTGGCGACGTTAAGCGTGATTCTGCTGCCCGTAAGGTGAAACAAGAGCAAGATGCTAAGGATTTAATCGCGCGCGCTTCCGCTCAGGCTTCTAGGTAGATTTTATGGCGCTTAAAATCATTAAAGGCTGCATTAACTGCGATATGTGTGAGCCGGAGTGCCCAAATAAAGCGATCTCTTTAGGCGAAAAAATCTATGAGATCGATGCTGATTTATGCACCGAGTGCGTCGGTTTTTACGACACGCCTACCTGCATCAGTGTCTGCCCGATTGACTGCATTATTACCGATCCGGAGCACATAGAGAGCAAAGAGAGCCTTTATCAAAAATTCGAGAAATTGGTGCAGGAAAATAAAATTTAACGACTTTAGAGTTTAATTTAGTTTTAGTGACCTTTCATACGGGTTCTTTTTGAATCAGTCCTATCTAATTTAAGTCTATTGAATTTAATTAAGCTTAGTTGGACTAAGCTTCAAAAGAGTGAGCATAAAATGTATGATGTTCGCTCTTACTTCATTCAAAAAAAGGGTTGTCCATGTCTCAAAAACTAGAACTTATCAGCTTTAAACTCTGCCCATTTGTACAACGTGCCGTCATTGTCCTCAAGAAAAAGAGTGTCGATTTTGACATTACCTACATTGATTTAATGAACCCACCCGAGTGGTTTAAAGAGATTTCACCTTTAGGACAGGTGCCGGTATTGAAAGTAGGCGATGAAGTGTTGTTTGAATCTTCGGTGATTCAGGAGTACGTTGATGAAATCACGCCGCCAAGCTTGCAGCCCGCAGACCCTTTAATCAAAGCGAAAAGCCGTGCTTGGATCAGCTTTGGCAGCGATATCTTGTTTGCTATGCAGCCAATGGTTGTCTCAAAAGAAGAGGCCATTTCGCACGAGAAAAAAGCGATTGTTTTACAAAAACTGGGACAGTTAGAAGCAGTGCACTCTGGTAAAACATACTTTAACAGTGACGATTTTACGATGATCGATGCCGCTTATGCGCCGATGCTAATGCATCTGAATTTTATTAAGCAACACACAGGGCTTGATCTATTAGAAAGCACCCCTAAGTTGGCTAAATGGTCCGCAACCCTTTTGGGGCTGGAGTTTGTACAAGCTTCTGTGGTGCCTGAGCTTTCGATGATGTACAAAGGGATGATTAAAAATATGGATGGCTATATGGCGACTCAACTGATTGATTAACCATTTCTATATTGCGCTTATTATGCTTATGACGTTTTAGATTTAAGCGAGTGATTCTCGTTCGTTACTATCGTAAGCCCAATGGGTCAAGTTTATCTGTTTTTCAATAGCTTATCGACAGTAGTTAACGTAAGGACTAGGATGCTTTTAACCGTGAAATCAACATCTTCTGCATTTTCAGAATCGTTATTTTTTCCTTCCGCTCTGTCGTACGCCTCGCTGTTGGGCTTTGCCTTAAGCCCAACACTGACCTCTGCACACGGCTCGAGTGCCGCTGTATCTAAGTCAGGCTTCACTGAATTAACCGCGCTCAGCATTGCAGATTATCAATGGATTGGCGATAGAATTTATCAAAATGAGTGCGCCGGAAAACCGGAGTATTTAACGCATTGGGGCAAAGGAGAAGGTTTTCCCTCTCTTGGGATAGGCCACTTTATCTGGCACCCAGACAGAACGAACAACAGGCTTGAAAACAACTCAAAAAATAAACCAGCCAACGCCGGTGAAGGGAGGTTTGCTGAAACGTTTCCAGCCATGGTCTCGTTTGTCGCGGCGACAAAAAAACCGCCTGCCTGGTTAGAGGAACTGTCTAAATCGACCACGTTTACTGCGCCTTGGCAGAATCTTGAGCAGTTTGAGCGGGCTAAGAAAACGCCCGAGTTGCAGCAGCTCAGAGCGTGGTTATTGAGTACACAATCCGAACAGGCACAGTTTATCGTATTGGGATTTCAACAGCGCTGGGCGGACGAAATTCAAAGTCTGCCTTTGTCGCAACAGCTCACGCTTCAATCACGCCTTAAGTATATGATGTCGTTTAAAAAAGGGCTGTTTGCGGTCATTGATTACTTTAACTTTAAAGGCATTGGCGCAAATCATAAAGAGCAGTACCAAGGAGAGTCTTGGGGCTTGGCGTCGGTTTTGATGGCGATGGAGGTTTCTAATAATTTGTCACAGGAAGCCTATTTGGCCAGCTTTGTGACAGCAGCAAAACAACGTTTACAACTGCGCGTCGTCTTAGCCCCCGTCGAGCGCAATGAAGCCCGGTGGTTAAAAGGCTGGGAAACTCGGCTAGAAGATTACTTGAAGTAAACAGGCGTTGAACATCTACGAGTGACATAAAAAAAATAAAAATAAAAATAAGTCGAGAGTAATGCATGATTGAGCCGAACATAAACCTAAAAGATGTGGTGGTTTTTCAGAACCAAGACTTTGTCGTCATCGACAAACCTGCAGGGGTAAGTTTTCATTCCGAAGAGTCAGCAGGCCTGGTTGTTTTGGTGAAACAATTATTGCGAGTTGAGGCTCTGTTTCCAGTGCATCGGTTGGATAAAATGACCTCTGGTTTGGTTGTTTTTGCACTTAATAAAGCAACC
>CAZVPH010000180.1:0-4606 GCA_964628125.1 uncultured Thiosulfatimonas sp.
CCAGTATTATTTTTAAGGTCCGTAACGAACAGGGTAAAGCCTGGGAGTACGAAAATTACATGCTCCCCAGTGAACAAGAAGACCGCCTCTTCTTTATGACTGGTATGCGTGAAAGCCAAGCCGAACCCTTCCGTTACCTGTTTATTCCAGCCGATGCTAACCGTAAAAAAGATCGTTTCTTTGAATTCCTGACTTTATTAAATAACCCGATTAAATCGATGGCGTTGTTTACTTCACAACATCCTAAAACAGAAGAGATGTCAGAACAGACTTATCAGTTGCAGACCAAGTTGGTTCAACAACTGTTAGCACTTTTCCGTTCAAAAGGCTTTAATGGCATCAGTGAGTTTGTAAGCAAAAACGTACCTGAAGCGGAACGTGATCAAGTTTCGGAATATTATTTTGGGCAAACCAGTTTTGCGTTACAGACTCTTTATTTAGACGTCCTTCGAAAGGAAGGGGTAATCGACGACCTTAATACTGAAATATCAGACTTTGATAAAGTTTGGTTTGAAGATGTTTTAAACACCATTACTGGATTAAGCGCTTATGGGCCACCGATGTATTTCGAAATCGAGACTTTTAAACAAATTCAGGCAACAGGACTGCAAATCACCAAGTCTCCTGGTAAAGATGTAGTTTATTTCGGCAGTGCGTTGCTTATGATTGGCGTCTTCTTCTTATTTTACATACACCAACGTCGAGTTTGGATTCACATTAAGCCAAATACGGCTCGTGAGCCTGATTCGACTCTGGCTGAGACAGAAGTGACCGTGGCTGCTAAAGATAATAAAAACTCACCTGAAGCTGTTACTGAATTTAACGGTCTTGTGAAACGAGTTAAAAAGTTTAATAACAATAACGCCTAATAATAGGACTATAAAATGCAAACAGAAACCTATGTAGAAGATTATAAAAACGAAGGAAAAAAACCCTTTACCCTTAGGGATGCTGCCTGGATTGCTTTCGTAATACTCGGGAGTCTTTATGCCTGGCTGCAATACGGCCAACTGATGGACGTTTATGAAGAAGGTATCCTAATAGGCAACGCCATTGGTCTTATTTTATTGGGGCGTTTTTGGCCAAGTCTGCAATGGTTCAGCGTCATTGTCGCTCTGCTAGTCGCATTAGCATTATGGACTTATAACATCAATGGTGATGTGATTACCGCGAATGAACAGGCATTCTTTCTAAAGTTTTTGATCTCCAGTCAATCCGCGATTATGTGGATGAGCGCATTGTTTGTTATGGCAACCGCCACTTATTTTTTAGCTTTATACAACAAGTCTAACTTTACCTATAAAACCGCAAACATCATGGTTTGGGCTGCTTCAACCTTTGGTATGGTCGGAATGATGGTGCGCTGGCGCGAGTCGTATATCATCAACTTTGATTACGGACACATCCCAGTCAGTAGTCTGTATGAAGTCTTCATTCTGTTTGTCGTTATGACGGCATTGATGTATCTCTACTACGAACAACGTTATAAAATTCGTGCACTAGGCGGTTTTGTGATGTTGGTAATCAGTGCGTCTGTCGCATTTATTCTTTGGTATGTGTTTGATAAAGACGCGCACATTATCCAACCTCTGGTACCAGCCTTAAAAAGTTACTGGATGAAAATTCACGTTCCCGCAAACTTCGTCGGTTACGGTACCTTCTCAATCGCCGCCATGGTCGGGGTTGCGTTCCTGATGACAGAGCGCGCTACGAAGAAAAACCCAGAGAGCACCTTTGTTGCCAGAATGCCCTCTTTGCAAGCCATGGATGATTTGATGTACAAAACCATCTCACTGGGTTTTGCATTCTTTACTATTGCCACGGTATTGGGCGCCATGTGGGCCGCAGAAGCCTGGGGCGGTTACTGGTCTTGGGACCCTAAAGAGACTTGGGCACTGATTGTTTGGCTTAACTACGCAGCTTGGTTGCACATGCGTATGTCAAAAGGTTGGCGTGGAGCCCCACTGGCTTGGTGGGCGATTATTGGTCTATTGATTACCACTTTTGCTTTCCTAGGGGTAAACATGTTCCTCTCCGGTTTACACTCTTACGGTGAACTGTAAAAGGTAATTTAGAGGTTAAATTATATGTTACGTAGAAAATTACTCAGTGCTAGTGTTGCGTTTTTATTGACCGGTGGCCTCTCTCTTTCAGCGATTGCTGCCGAAGCGAGCAACCTAACACTCGGTGTTGAATACAAAAAAATACCCGCACCACAAAAGATTGCACCGCACACTAAAACGGTGGTCGAGGTCTTCGGCTACGGTTGTCCACACTGTTATAATTTGGAGCCGAGTCTTAACGCCTGGTTAAAAGAAAAACCAGCCAACGTCCATTTTGAACGGATGCCGGTGGTCTTTAACAACCCAAACTGGATTTTTATGGCAAAGGTGTTCTATACCGCTCAAGAAACCGGTGTGTTGGAACAGGCACACGGCGCTTTTTTTCACGCATTACACCGTGATAAAAAAGAGCTTTTTACTGTTGAACAACTCGCTGATTTTTTTACCCAATTTGGCGTCAAAGAAGCGAACTTTATTGCTACCTTTAACAGTTTTAAAGTTGATCAACTGGTGCGTAAAGCTCAAAAGCTAACCCGTGATTATGGTGTTGAAGGCGTTCCAGCTGTGATTGTTAATGGTCAGTACATTACCGATGTGCCTATGGCTGGCAGTCGTGCCAAGCTTTGGCAGACCGTCGACACTCTAACCCAAAAATAGTCTGCATTAGAGATCAAATCTAAACAGATTTAGACAACTTAAATATCAAACAAAAGGGCTTTTTAGCCCTTTTATTGATTTTAAGCCTTCTTAAACGTCAATAATTTAATGGCCAGGCCTGGTCATTTGTTTTTGAACACCGCATAATCCTATTCAAGTCCTGATTAAGAGTTAAAAAATGAAAGCCGCTGAACTGTTTGTAAAATGCTTAGAAAATGAAAATGTAGAGTTCATTTTTGGAATTCCGGGTGAAGAAAACCTGGATATTATGGATGCTTTGCTCGATTCTAACATCCGATTCATCACCACTCGCCACGAACAAGGTGCGGCCTACATGGCAGACGTTTACGGCCGTTTAACCGGTAAGTCTGGTGTCTGTCTATCCACCTTAGGACCGGGTGCCACCAATCTAGTGACCGGCGTTGCTGATGCCAATATGGACAATGCGCCTTTGGTCGCCATTTCAGGCCAAGCCGCCACCACGCGACTGCACAAAGAGTCACACCAAGTGGTTGACTTGGTCAGCATGTTTAAACCCATCACCAAATACGCCACCCAAGTTTTAGCCCCGGAAACCATTCCTGAAGTGGTACGCAAAGCCTTTAAAATTGCCGAGTCTGAAAAACCTGGGGCAACCTTTATTGATCTGCCAGAAAATATTGTTGAAATGGAGACCGATGAGCAACCTTTGCGTGTCAGTGTAAATCGATTAACCTTCGCACACACCTCGCTGCTGAGAGACGCCGCTATATTGGTTGAGAAGGCCAAACACCCACTAATCTTAGTGGGTAATGGCGCCGTGAGATCCCGCGCCAGTAAGCAGATACTGACTTTTTTAGAAAGTCATAAAATTCCCGTCGTCAATACTTTTATGGCCAAAGGAGTCATCCCTTTCTCACACGAAATGGCGATGGGCACCGCGGGATTGCAGAAAGGTGATTATGAAAATGGTGGTTTTGCCAAAGCCGATTTAATCATCTGTGTTGGCTTTGATATGGTCGAATATCACCCGCATTTATGGAACCCAGACCGTTCACGCACCATTATTCACATCGACACTCGAAAATCGGAAGTAGACAGCAGCTACATCCCCGACATTGAACTGATTGGCAATATTGGAAAGAATTTAGCTGGACTTGGCGAGATGATTAAAACTCCCATTGAGCCCACACAAATTGATTTTCTACTGCGTAAAGCGATGGTCGATGAGATGGAGCGCTGTCGTGACAGTGATGCCTGGCCCATGTTGCCTCAGAAAATTATTTGGGACCTACGCACCGCCATGAAATCAACCGATATCGCCATCAGTGACGTCGGCTCTCATAAAATGTGGATGGCGCGTATGTTTAGGTGTGACGAACCCAATACCTGCATTATCTCCAACGGATTTGCGGGCATGGGCATCGCGGTACCGGGCGCGATCGCCGCCAAATTAGCCTATCCCGAAAAATCGATTGTCGCCGTCACCGGCGACGCTGGCTTTATGATGAACTCGCAAGAGATCGAAACCGCACTGCGCTGCAATACTCCGATGGTAATTTTAATTTGGAACGACAGTCAATACGGTTTGATTGAGTGGAAGCAAAAATTACGTTTTGGGCGCTCTGCCTACATTGATTTTAAAAACCCAGATTTCGTACAATACGCGGAATCATTTGGTGCAACCGGCGTGCGTATAGAATCGGCTGATCAGTTACTGCCTAGTCTGCGTGCAGCCTTAAAAAACCCGACCGTAACCATTATTGATTGCCCAGTCGATTATTCGCAAAATGATCGCCTCACCACTCTCTTAGGTTCTGTTTTATCTGAAATAGAAAGCTAAAGAACCCTTTTAAAACAGAACGACTTGAGAGAGGCTCTTTTTCACTGAGGTGGTCTGCAATAAC
>CAZVPH010000181.1:0-4596 GCA_964628125.1 uncultured Thiosulfatimonas sp.
TGGTCAATTTTAGATAAGAGAGCACCCATAAAAAACCCGCATTTAAGCGGGTTTTTTATGGGTGAAGCAATATTGTTCACTCAGGTCTGAGCACCTACAGCTTACAAGCGCCGCCGGCACAATCGTCTTCTTCTTGAACATCTGTCGCGCCATCACGGGTATTGTGATAGTAGAGCGTTTTTAGCCCCATCTTATAAGCGTACAGCAGGTCTTGCAGTACCAGTCTCATCGGGACGCGGTCCTCTTCAAAACGCGCTGGGTCGTAGTTGGTGTTGGCAGAGATCGCTTGGTCCACAAACTTCTGCATAATCCCGACCAGTTGTAAATAGCCTTTATTGTCCGGGATTTGCCATAAAAGCTCATACTGTTCGCGCAACTCTTTAAAGCCCGGCACCACTTGCTTCAAAATTCCATCTTTAGACGCTTTAACCGACACGTAACCACGAGGCGGTTCGATGCCGTTGGTTGAGTTGGTGATTTGTGAAGAAGTTTCACACGGCATAAGCGCGGTTAGGGTTGAGTTGCGTAAACCGTGCTCTTTAATCTCAGCGCGTAAGCCTTCCCAATCCAGTAACAGAGGTTCTTTGCAGATTTCGTCCAACTCTTTTTTGTAGGTATCAATCGGCAAGATGCCTTTTGAGTAGTTGGTGTCTTCGTAATAACCACAGACCCCTTGCTCTTTCGCCAAGTTGTTTGATGCTTTCAATAAATTGAATTGAATCGCTTCAAAGGTACGGTGAATCAAACCATTGGCTGAACCGTCTGAGTATTTAACGTGATTTTTAGCCAAGTAATAAGCGAGGTTGGTCACGCCGACGCCTAAAGTTCTGCGGCCCATGCTTGAACGACGTGCGGCTGGAACAGGGTAGTCCTGATAATCCAACAGGCTGTCTAAAGCGCGAACGACGAGGTTGGAGAGACTCGCCAGTTCGTCTAAGTTTTCAAGCGCGCCTAAGTTGAAGGCTGAGAGCGTACAAAGTGCAATTTCGCCCTCTGGATCATCGATGGAGTTCATCGCAGCCGTCGGCAGGGCGATCTCTAAACAGAGGTTCGACTGACGCACCGGCGCTTTGCTTGGATCAAACGGGCTGTGGGTATTACAGTGGTCAACGTTTTGAATATAGATTCGGCCCGTCTGAGCGCGTTCTTGCGCCACAGTCGTAAACAGGTCAATCGCTTTAACGCTCTTTTTACGAATAGACTCGTCCGCTTCGTAAATTTTATAGAGACGCTCAAACTCATCTTGGTCTTCAAAGAAAGCGTCGTACAGGCCTGGAACATCTGAAGGGCTGAAAAGCGTAATGTTGCCGCCTTCGATCATGCGTTGATACATCAGTTTATTGAACTGAACGCCGTAATCCAAATGGCGCGCGCGGTTCTCTTCGACCCCACGGTTATTTTTTAGAACCAGCAGTGATTCGACTTCTAGGTGCCAAAGCGGATAGAACAGTGTGGCCGCGCCGCCACGAACGCCGCCCTGTGAGCAAGACTTAACCGCGGTCTGAAAGTGTTTGATAAACGGAATTAAACCGGTGTGATAGGCTTCGCCACCGCGAATTTCACTGCCTAAAGCACGGATTCGTCCGATGTTAACGCCGATTCCCGCGCGCTGCGAGACATACTTCACAATCGCTGAGGAGGTGGCATTAATGGAATCTAACGAGTCGCCGCTCTCAATGAGTACACACGAACTGAACTGACGGGTCGGTGTGCGCACGCCGGACATAATCGGGGTGGGCAGAGAGAGTTTAAATAGTGAAGTCGCGTCGTAAAAATCTTTGACATACTGCAAGCGTGTTTCGGCCGGGTAGTGTGCAAACAGACACATTGGAATCAGCATGTAGATAAACTGTTGGCTTTCGTATATTTTGCCCGTCACTCGGTTTTGAACCAGGTATTTACCTTCCAACTGCTTAACCGCGGCGTAGCTAAAGGTTAAATCGCGTTCGTGGTCTATGTGGCGGTCAAGTTCTTCCATCTCTTGTTTGGTGTAGTCGCTGATGATTTGCTCATCATAATGACCACTGCTGACCATCTTGTTGGTGTGTTCAAACAACGCAGGCGGCGTAAAGCGCGAGAAAGCTTTTTTACGCAAGTGAAAAATCGCTAAACGCGCCGACAGATGTTGGTAATCTGGCGCATGTTCAGAGATTAAATCGGCCGCAGATTTCACAATGGTTTCGTGAATGTCGGCGGTCTTAATGCCGTCGTAAAACTGGATCTGTGAACGCAGTTCAACTTCCGATACAGAGACGTTTTCTAAGCCTTCCGCTGCCCATGTAATGACTCGATGAATTTTGTCTAAATTGAGCGCTTCTTTGGTGCCGTCGCGCTTAGAGACGAGGATGTTTTGGTTTTTCATGGGCAATTTTTTAACCTGTGTATAAAGCAAAGTGAATTGTTTGGTGGTGCAATAAATAATAAATGAGTAAATTCATCGTCTTAGCTGCGCATCTGATAAGCTCGTCTAATTACTTAGCATATCTGAGTAGTGTTTGCGAGAGGTGTATCCACAACATATGGTGATGATTATTATTTTGAATAGCAAATATAGTGTATTTCGGTCGCGGTTGCAAGTGCTGGCAATGGCGGTCGCAAGCGATTTATGACCAAAGCTTGATTGTGGATAATTGACCGTTATCCAAGCGCTTCAAGCGATTAAGGCTGTGGATAACTCTGTGCAAGAGTTTTAATTTAGCCCATAAAATAAAGAAAAATAAAACTTATTGTAGCCATAAAAAATTTATTGCAGAAAGCCAAATAGACGCTTGCAATTTTGTGAGTAAGAAAATTTGATGCTAAGCATTTATGGGCGCTCACCTTGTGGCCAGGCCTGGTTGAAGTCGCGCCATTCAATTTTAAGAAAGAGCCACAGGTTTTGAAAATTAAGCTGTTCAAAAAGAGCTGAAAAAAGTGTTAAACAGCTGTCTGATTGAGATCCAGTATTCGGCTTAGATTTAAGGCTTGTTGTCGTGAAAACTCGACATAAATTGAACCAGTTCATGGAAGGGCAGAGGCTTTGAGAAATAGTAGCCCTGTATCTCATCACACCCCATCTCGGTCAATAGTTTGAGTTGTTCTTTCGTTTCAACGCCTTCCGCAATGGTGCGGATGTTTAACGCATTCGCCATTTGAATGGTTGCTGCGACGATGGCTGCGTCCGAACTGTTTGGCATAGAAAGATCGTCAATAAACGTTTTATCTATTTTTACCTTGCTGACTGGGAATCGTTTGAGGTAAGCCAATGAGGAGTAGCCAGTGCCAAAATCATCGACAGCGATTTTTATGCCTAAGTCGGCGAACGCGTTTAGCTTGGTGATCGTATTTTGAATGTCAGTCATCAACAAACTTTCCGTGACCTCTAGCTCTAAAAGTTCAGGCGGATACTGAGTCTGTTCAAGAATACTTGTTACTTTATTCAAAAGGTCATCGTCATGGAATTGGAAAGCAGACAAGTTGACTGAGATAGTTATGTCAGGGTAAATGCTGGTTAAAAATTTAGCTTGAGTGATCGCCTCTTCTAAAATCCACAGGCCGACCGGAAGGATTAGCGCGCTCTCTTCTAGCGTGGGGATGAAATGACTCGGTGGTATCAAAGTTCCATCCGCTTTTTGCCAGCGAATAAGGCTTTCAGCGCCGATGATTTTTCCGGTTTTAAGCTCGATTTGCGGCTGATAGTAAAGAATGAACTCGGACTGTTTAAGTGCATTGCGCAGTTGCATTTCGAGATCCAAGCGATCTTGGGACCTGCGTTGCATTTCATTCGAGAAAAACTGAACGGTGCTTTGCGGCATCCGTTTTGAGCGCTGCTTGGCTCGTGTTAAAGCGGTATTGGCTTCTTGCATAAGGCTTTCAGCTTCACGATCCTCCACGGTAAACAATGTCACGCCCATGCTGGTATCCATCATGACCGGCTTTTGATAAATAGAGAAAGGCTCTCGCAGTTTGGACTGCAGTTTGCGAATGACCGCATCGGTGAATTTTAAGGCTTTCTCAGGAGAGTCGTGTTCTGTGGCGCTCAGAACAACAAACTCATCATTGCCTACGCGGGCGACGGTATGACTGTAAGCCTCATTAAATTTAAACGCATTCAGACGCGCTGCGAATTGTTTAAGCAGCTCGTCACCGCCAGCGTAACCCATGGACTCATTGAGCATCTTAAAGCGATTGATGTTGATCAACAGTAGAAAATTGAAATGTGGGTTGTTTCGTTCTAACAACAACTCCAAGCGGTCGATTAACAAGCTTCTATTCGGCAGTTTGGTTAGGTTGTCATGTTTGTGAAGATAAGAGATCTGCTGTTCAGACGCTTTGTCACGTGTGAGATCTAAGGCGTGAGAAACATAGTGAGTGATCTCACCGGCAGAGTTGTGCACGCTGCTGATACTTTGCCAGTTTGCGTAGAGCGTACCATCTTTTTTACGGTTCCAAATTTCACCTTTCCAAATGCCAGTTTGATGCACGCTCTGCCAAAGGTTTTTGTAAAAGTCTCTATCATGCACGCCCGACTTTAGCAGGCGTGGGTTATTGCCCAGTGCTTCGGCCTCAGAATAACCGGTCAACAATGTAAAAGCTTTATTGCAACGCACAATTTTT
>CAZVPH010000182.1:0-4579 GCA_964628125.1 uncultured Thiosulfatimonas sp.
TTTTAAATGAAACCAAGAAACCGTCATGATCGCGCTCGACGCGGTCATCTCACTCTGCCTTTGGAGATCCCCGGGTCAAGCCCGAGGATGACGGGTGATTTTTGTCTTTGCGAGGCGCGAAGCGACGTGGCAATCCATCAAGCCCACGGCAAAGTGCAGTGTTGAGACGTTAACCCTGGATTGCTTCGCGCTCGCCGTGAAACAAGTACCCTTGGGGTGTTCGCAATGACACGGCGTTTTGCCGTCATGATCGCGCTCGATGCGGTCATCTCACTCTGCCTTTGGAGATCCCCGGGTCAAGCCCGAGGATGACAGCGTTTGAAGTTCGGAAATGACGTGATTTGTTGTTTTCATTCAACATTCAAAATTAAACATTCACCATTCAAAACTAAGCCATTAACCTTAAACTACCAGGCCTGGTCAGATTGCTAACATTCAGCACCTGGTATTTAACATTCAAATCCGCCCCCCCTACTCGCTTGGCGTCAGCTTACAGAGCTCTGCTAATGTGAGTCGCAGCTCCAATAAATCCACAGGTTTTGATAGGTAGGCGTTAAAGCGCAAACGGTCGGATTCAAAGGCGTGTGGATTGCTGTTTTGAGTGCCTGACAGCAAGATCACCGGCACACTGGGCCACTGCGCTCGGGAGGTTTTAAGCACTTCTAACCCCGAAGCGCCGGGCAGTTGGTAGTCGGTCATAATGATGGCGGGCTGCTGGCTGTGTTGAGCACCCTGCTTCTCCCCGACAAAACTCATAAACGCTTCAGCGGAGGCAAAAAGGGTTGTTTCAAAGCCCATTTCGGTGAGTTCACTGTCCAATAGCTCAAGAATCTGTTGCGAATCTTCTACAATCCAGGCGCTTAGACCTTGTGCGTTAAATACCGGTAGAAACTCTTGCATGGCGGGCAGTGCTGGGGTAACAATTTGCTCATCGCCGGCGGCGTAGGGAATGATACAGGTCGCCACCGTACCTTCTCCTAGTTCACTTGACAGCTCTAAGGTTCCGCCCAAACGCTCCGCCAGCTCTAAACTGATGCTTAACCCCAACCCCGCGCCTGGGTTATGCTCAGATCCTTGATAATAAGGGCTGTAAATTTTCTCGACCTGTTCGGCGGGGATACCGATCCCCGTGTCGCTGATGCGGAAAATAAGCGCGGGCGAACCATCCTGGGTATTGCCGGTCGCAACGATTAAAGAGATTTGACCATAACGGGTGTATTTAGCGGCGTTGTCTAATAAATTGATCAGGATTCGTTGCACTTGTGTGCCGCTAAAGCGAATAACCGTCGGCAATTCGCTTTCGATTTTTAACTGAAACCGGTTGTTTTGTTTACCAGCCAGTAAGTGCGCCTGGTTGACGAGATTGTCGATAAAGGCGATGAGATACACATCGCGTTTTTTAAGGTCGTAGTTTGAAAAATCTCGGGCATAATCGACCAAGCCTGTGACAAGATCTTTCATATAGAGCGCGTTGTCTTGAATGATTTGATTGGCTTTTTTAGCGCTGACCACATCCGCGGCCTGAAGCTGTGCGTAGCCTAGAATGGCGGTGAGCGGCGATCTTAAATCGTGCGTGATCTGCCCTAAAAAATTAACTTTGGCCACGTTGGCTTTACGGGCGGTTTCAAGCGCACTGTTCAGTTCTTCTGTGCGGTCTTTGACGCGTTTTTCAAGCTGTTTTCGACTCTCGGTTTCTTGAAGCTTTAGCGCTTCCTCGGCCCTGATTAGCTTTTGTTTATGCTGCCGAGCATAAATAAGAATGAGCCCGAGCGCGATTAATATTTCGATGTAAATCCGCGCGGAATCGAAGGCTGAGGTGTAATAAAAATTGAAAACATAGCCGAGCAACTGAAGGAATAAATAGCCCCAGTGAATCGAAAGCAAAATCAGAACGATCGTATGATCTGCGCGACGGGTACGCAGTGCGGAGGCCAGTATAAAAAGCCAACTGAGCATATAAAAAAGAACCACAAAAACACCAATATTGCGCACGGTGGCGCCATCGACCATAAAGGTGAGTGCCGAGGTAATAACGCTTAAGGTAAAAGTGAGAATGACAAACAGGCGCCAACCTCGGCTACGATTTAGCCCAAGTAAAAAAATCGAGGTTGCCAAAAACAGCTGCACCGCCAAAACACACGCGGTTGCCCTTATGGTCATCGAGTACGCTTCAAGAGAGGTCAAGAGATAGTTGCTCAACAGACCGTCTTTCTCTGTCTCGCAAATAAACGCGAACAGTAGCCACAGCCCTGCAATGAACAAACCGGCATTAAACTGAAGTGCGAGAACCACCAGTAGCATTAAAATGCCTGCAAGCAACGCAACTTGAAACATACGTTTGTCATGAATACGCTGCGAATAAGTGTTCGGCTCCCAATTTTTTACGCTGATAAAAGGCAGGCTGTCACTGTAGATTTTTAACAGTAAATCCTGAGTTTCGCCAGGATAAAGATGCACCGGCACAATGGTTTTACCGTTACTGACGGCGCGCGCCTGCAGTGGAACGGTAAGCCCGGTGGCCTCATGTTGCAGCGTTTGGCCTGTCTGTGGGCTCAGTAAGAAAGCGTCCACCCGATTGAGCCGCCACGGTTCTAAGACCAGCCAGCGAGTTAATATCTCATCGCCGCTGTTGTGCAGCGTGGCTTTTAACCAAATGGTTGAATGTTTGCGTGGCGCGTTTAAGGCGGCATGGCCAGGAGGATTCCAGTCGGTAGATTCTAACGCGTCCTTAAGAGGTTGCAGCGCTGGTGGGCCAGAAATGCTCTGCATAAACCCGGTCAGTTCACTGTCATCCAGCGTTTTAGCAAGATCTATGGCGGGGATTTGCAAGGCGGCACTGCCGGCACTCGAGGGCGATAACCAAAGTACAAAAAGCGCCGTCAATACGGCTGTAAAGATGGGCATGCAGAAGTGATAAGTCAAAAGCGTTGTCTCTAAAGGGAGTGATATTGTTGACGAAACTCTCTGGGCGTAAGAGCGAATCTGTTTTTAAAGGCGGTCGCAAAGTTGGCGCTGTCGGTAAAACCAACTTCCAACGCAACGTCTTGAATGGTCAACTGTGTTTTTTGCAGCAAAGCCTTGGCCTCGTTCATGCGTTCTTCACGTAAATACTCATAAACCGTCACGCCGGCACAGACTTTAAAGGCCATGTTAAGATTTTTACTGTTGGTGCCGGTGAGTTTTTCCAGCGTTTTCATGCTGGGCGTTGTCGCTAATGACTTCAACAGATGGGTGCGTGCCGAATGAAACAGAATGGTGTGCAATCCATTGTTTGAGGCAGGAACCGCTGGCGACTCCTGCTTGTCAGGCACGGAAATGGTCCGGTTTCTTAAGTGGATAACCAGTCGCAGTTTCACTTCGTTAAAATCAAATGGCTTGGTGATATAGTCAACCGCACCGGCCAGCAAACCACGCACTTTCTGCTCGGACGAACTCATTCCTGAGATAAAAATAATGGGGATATCTCGCGTTCTTGGATCTTGCGTCAGAATTTTACAGGCGTCTCGCCCATTGCAACGCGGCATTTCTAAGTCCATTAAAATAAGGTCAGGACGCCGTAAACGCGCTTGCTCTATGCCTTCTAGGCCGTCGCACGCAAAAAACAACTGACACCCCAATCGTTGTAGATAAGAAGAGAGCAGCATACGATCCGCGTCTTCATCGTCAACAATTAAAATACGCTTATGTTTCAACGCCTCCATCACTGCTGCCCTTTACTTTTAATTTTTACCCATCACTTACGATGTTCCACCTATCAGAAGCTGCCGTCAAAATTCTACCAGTAGAGTGCCTCTCAAACAAGACAGCTTCTCTGGTGCAAGGCGTCAGTTCGAGCCTAGCCCCCTAAAAAAATTATAGGGTCTTTTTTATACGGTCGTTATAGAGTCATTATAAAGCCATGGTTCGCGCCGGATTATGCATCATAACCTAAAAGAAAACCTGCGCATCAAACTCCATCTATTCTGACCATTGTAGTCGGTATGCTGACGACTATGGCGCTGCCAAATAAAACAAGGTCGCGCAACTATGAGAGCAATAATGAGAACAATACTCTAGCCAGCAAATTCTTTTACTGCCTTTTTTGACTGTTTGTTATTTGACTGCTTTACACTGTATTCTGATTTGCTTGCTGTCCACCTGCAGTCAGGATGAGCTTGGGTAAAAACTCATACCACTCGTATCACTGATCATCAAGCTTTGTAAAAATATCTGTCAAAGTTTACAAAAACAGACTGTTACAGAGCCACAGGTCCCGGACGTTATTAACAGTCCCTCCCAACCGTGGTTAACTCGCTTTGAAGTGTCCACTTCTATGTGGACCAAAACAACCCCAGGACATTTTACCTGGAGAAACTCCCTTCCCCTCCTTGGAGGTTCTCCACCTTCAAGATAGCCTTAAAAAAAATAACTCAGTTAATCAACGACTTAAAGCTCTGCAACTCTTGGCACGTCCAGTGCTATAGCCTTTAGGTGTATTTCTATTTAAAAAAATAGACCATAAAAATAAAAATAGCCTTAGAGGTAAATTCAATATGAAAAAAATGAAGCAAACCGATTAGTTAATCTTATATATTGCACC
>CAZVPH010000183.1:0-4548 GCA_964628125.1 uncultured Thiosulfatimonas sp.
ACGAAAGCAAATTGAAGCTGTGCGCATTGTTTGCGTGGGCGCTGGCGCTGCAGGTATTGCGTGCATGAACCTACTGATCCATCTAGGTGCCCTGCCTGAAAACATCACGCTGGTTGATCGTCACGGCATCGTCTCCACACAGCGCCGTGATTTAAATCGCTACAAACAACCGTTTGCCATCGAGACCGACCGAACTAGCCTGGCGGACGCGTTGGAGAGTGCCGACGTCTTTTTTGGTGTCTCTGATAAAAACATTCTAACCGAATCGATGCTCTGTACCATGGCGCCCAACCCGATTGTCTTTGCATTGGCCAATCCCGATCCTGAAATAGACCCTAAATTAGCCCATAAAACCCGCAGTGATTTGATTATTGCGACGGGGCGCAGTGACTATCCAAACCAGGTCAATAATGTCTTAGGCTTCCCCTATATTTTTAGAGGCGCCTTAGACGTTTGCGCGCGAGACATTAACCTGCCGATGCAAATAGCCGCGGTACACGCTTTAAGAAAACTGGCGCACAGTCCGGCACCCGCAGAAGTCGTCGCCTCTTATGGTGGTGAAACCCTGGAGTTTGGCCGCCACTATATTTTGCCTAAAGCCAACGACCCTCGTTTGATTCACGCAATTCCAGAAGCCGTCAGTCAGGCCGCCATTACGTCCGGCGTGGCACAGCTAAACCTGGTTAAAAACGGCTGACAGATAATGGCAGACGATTAGCGAAAAACTGACATTAAGCGAATAAGATACCGCACAAAAAAAATCGGCATCTGTTCTGGTTTTACTGCCACTCTGCCAAGAGCGGTTTACTGTCTAGTCCTGACTTTTTGATTTTATTTTTAGCGCCACTTAGCGCCATTTACCGATTCACTTACAACTTGGTCTCTTATGCACAACTTTTTTTGCGCACGTAAACATTTTAATGACAACTTGGTATTTATTTTACGACCAGGCCTGGTCAAAAAAATCGTCACCGGCTCAGTCACGATTGTAGCCGCACTGCTTCTCTCAGCCTGCGCCCAGAGCTCGAAGCTGGCGTCAGCAGACTCTGGCTCTGCCACCAGTCTTCCGTCTTTAGCACACGCCTACGACTACCGACTTTTCGACAGCGCAACCCAACAAATAATCACGCTTCCACAACTGGCAAAGCAACTACAAAGCGTGGATGTGGTGTTTATCGGCGAGTTTCACGGCAGCCACGCTTCTCACCTGTTACAAATGCAGTTAATGGCTGAATTGCACCGTTTGCGCCCTAAACAAGTTCTCTCTCTGGAGATGTTTAACCGGGATCAACAACCGATTTTGAACCGTTACTTAGACAGTGAAATTGGCGAAACTTTCTTGATTAAAGAAGCGCCTGCTTGGGAAAATTACGCGGCCTCTTATCGACCTTTGGTCGAATTTGCCAAACAGAATTTTACCCCGGTCATCGCCGCCAATGCTGCCGCCGATCTGGTGCGTTGCGTGGGACGTGAAGGCGCATCCTACCTAGACAAACTGACCGACGAAGAGCGTCGATGGATTGCGCGCGATCCCTTTATCGATCAAGCCGACTATCGTCAAAAGTACATGGCGTTTTTAGAAGATGCTCGAGCACTCACAGACGAACGTAAAGAGCCCAGTTATATGGCGCAGCTAACTCGCGACAACACCATGGCCGAATCGATTAACCAGGCCTGGTCAGAATATTCTGGTGCACAAATAATCCACTTAAACGGTAGTTTTCACAGTGAACGACACCTGGGGACTGTGGGCGCCCTAACACGTTTAAATCCCGCTCTAAAGGTGGCGGTTATTACCCCGGTGCAAATAAAGGCCCCCTCTCAACCTATCTCTCCCGATGAAGCTTTAGGAGCTGGATTAGAAAAGACGTTACAGAAAGGCGATTATATTTATCTGCTCTCTCCACAACCCGTGCCGTTTCGTGACAGCGCCTATAAACGCCAAGTCAGACAAAAGATGTTTCAGCGCTCGGAAGAGTCCAGTTGTCGTTAATTTTTTAATCATCATTCGCTTTACTCGTCTCGCTTATACCTCAGAGCGCTGGAGGGAGAAACCTTCATAAAGTTGGGTCATAAACACTAACCCATAAAACCAACCCATAAAAAAAGGGGCTTTCGCCCCTTTTTAGTCATGCTCTGATCGTCCTGTTTTGATCATTCTGTTCTGATAGTGATGTCCTGACACTCGCCTGCAGATTCATTACTGTGCTTACTTACTGTTTAGTCGCGTTTGCCGGTGTCACTCAAACCCGTCACACAGATTGTTCAACCTATTCACCGACACTTAAGTTCTTTTAAAAAGCATCGCGTGGGTTAAACGGCATGATTTCGGCCATTTTTTCGTAGAGTGCGGTCTGCTCGTCGTTCATCGGTTTTGGAGCGTGGATCTGGACATTGACATACTGGTTGCCCGGTTCTTTGCCCAATCCACGGCCTTTAATTCTGAGTTTCGCGCCCGACTGTGTGCCGGCTGCGATGCCCATGATAATTTTGCCTTTCAGCGTAGGGATTTCAACTTTAGCGCCCAAAGCTGCTTCCCAAGGCGTTAACGGTAGGTCTAAATGGACATCTTTGCCATCGACTTCGTAGAACGGGTGCTTTTGCAGATTGATCTCAATAATGATGTCACCATCAGGACCGCCGTTGAGGCCACTAAAGCCCTTGCCTTTGACGCGAATTTTTTGATCTTTTAGGACACCGGCTGGAATTTTAACTTTGATCGGGTGAGTGTCATAAGAGCTGGATTGATTGCGTGAATCACCGGTTTGAACGTTAATAGTGCGCTCGGTGCCTTCAATCGCCTCTTCCAAACTCAGCATCACCTTAGCGGTTTGATCAGCGCCTTTTTGCGGACGCGCTTGCTGCTGACTGAATCCGCCTTGAGCGCCTCCAAAACCACCGCCGAACATGTCGCCAAAAATATCGCCGTAATCTTGTCCACCGCCAAAACCACCTTGACCACCAAATCCGCCCGCACCGCGTTGCTCATAATCTGAGCCGTACTGATCATACATGGCGCGTTTTTCGGCGTCGCTTAGGGTTTCGTAGGCTTCACTCAGCTCTTTAAATTTGGACTCATCGCCCGTAGGTTTGTCGGGGTGATATTTCGCCGCCATTTTACGGTAGGCTTTTTTAATCTCCGCCTCACTCGCGCCACGAGAAACCCCTAAAATCGCATAATAATCTTTACTCATAATGGGTCACGATTCCTTAAATTTTGTGTCATTAAATTTGAACTGGATTCAACTTCGTGCGTTTTTACCCTCCTTTTTACTCTTCACTTTTTTTAAAGATAAGCTGGGTAAAAAAGGGGTAAGCAAAGGTTCGCACGCCTATTGGCAAATCCTATTCTTTAGATACTCTGTAAATATGGGCTAACCACTCAACTTTCAACTCCTAAGCGGGTGATTCTTTCTATTCTACCAGGCCTGGTCGAATAAAATTAAGTTCTGAATAAGCGTCGCCATTTCAAGCTCAGCTTCCCCCTTAAGCCAAACACTGCCACTCATGATCAACGGCCTCCTCTCAGTTACCCGCCATAAAAAAAGCCTATGCATTTGAATCAAATGCATAGGCTTCGTCACGCTGGTTGGTGACATTTTGAGGTTAGAAGTTTAATCGCGCACTCAACTGGATATTGCGCCCCGTGTTTAAGGTGACCCCTTTATAGGTGTTTAAAAAATCAACCTGCTCACTGTCAAATAAATTGTCGACGCGCGCCCCCACTAACAGGGTTTGACGATCCAGTTTGACCTCGGCTTGGTAGCCAAGATTCCACACGGCATAAGCGTCGGTAGAGGCGGTGCCAAAGGGTTTGTCGTCAAACTGTGAGAACGGTTCATACTCGCCCGCTGCATTTTTGCTGTCGACCATTTTTACCCCTAAGCTCCAGCGTTGCTGTTGCAACCCTGCAAAGTCTTGCGGTTGATAATGCAGGTTGACGCGCAGATTATTGGCCGGCATCAGTGGTAAGACTTGACTGTTTTTAGTGTCGCGTCCCTCAATGAGCTCCAACGCTAGGTCGGTAGACCAGGCCTGGGTAAACTGATGTTGCAGACTGAATTCAATTCCGTGAATGGTGGCATCGGTTTGCTGGGCTTTCATTTCAGGATTATGCTTTTGCCCTGCGTGTAGTGCGGGATCATAAATCTTACCCTCATCAGGTTGTCCTTCACTGATTCTTTCTTTGCCGGTATTGGTTAGATAAATGTAGTTATCAATCAAGTTCTGATAAACCGTGGCCACCATTTGGGTTTTATCCGACTTCCAGCGCAGCGACAGATCGGTGTTTAGTGCCGTCTCTTCTTTTAAGTTGGGATTGCCTTGTTGATAGGCTTGCACTCCACCATGCTCACCGCCGGCATAGAGTTCAAAAATAGTCGGCGCACGGAATCCGCGTGCGATGTTTCCGGCGAGACTCCACTGTGAATCCAGACGATAAACCGCGCCCAAAGAGCCGCTTAAGACTTCAAAATCCCGTGTATTATTACTGGCATTAAAGACATCGGTTTCGACAAAGTGAGCATTATTGCCATCCAGGGGAGCTTT
>CAZVPH010000184.1:0-3916 GCA_964628125.1 uncultured Thiosulfatimonas sp.
AAAACCGCCTTAACGCTCTTCAAGCAAGCGCACAATACTTGGAAACTGCGCTCAAACGACTTTGACCTTAAACGTCTTTTAAAATGGGCTGCCATGCTGCATGAGTGTGGCATCGCCATCAGCTATAAACGCTACAGCCAACACGGCGCCTACCTACTGGAACAGGCTGATATGCCTGGGTTTGACCAGCAAGAAAAACAGATTCTCAGCACCATGATGTTAAATCATCGTGGCAAATTCAACTTATCGGTCTACAGCGCAATGGACGATGTATTTGCTGAAAAATTGATTTTTTTAACCGTACTATTGCGGTTAGCCGTCCGGATTCACCGTGGTCGAGATTTTGAACAAGCCGATCCATTGCTCTGCATCGAAGAGAAAGACCACATACTTCTTGAGTTTGAAGACAACTGGCTGCAAGACCATCCATTGACCCGAATGGACTTAGAAATAGAAGCGAAGCGTTTAGCCGCGATTGGTTTAAAGCTTTCTTTAAAGTAAAGATTGCGCTTTAGTTTGGGCGCTTGCTGTGACTTTTTTTATTTGGGTTACTATTTAAGATCTTAATTCGAATGATCGCCATTTAAGCCCTCTGCGCTGGTTAAACGCACGCAGCAAACCGTTTTTTTCAACGTATATTTCATTGAACTTATCTAACCATCAATAGACGTCCAGCTGTAAACGTCTCTGTTTTCGCCAACTGCGCCACAGGGTTTGCGCGCCCTCTAAATCAACCGCTTCAAACCGCATAATGATCTCTAACCAAGTGCTTTCAACCGCTTTTGCCAAGCTGTGTTGGTCGCCACAAATATAGATATAAGCGCCCTGCTCAACCTGTTGCCAAAGCATTTCTGCCTGTTGCAACATCACATCTTGAACGTAAATCTTCTCAGCTTGGTCTCTTGAAAACGCCGTCCATAAACTTAATTGATCGGTACTTTCACAGGCTTGCAAATAATCACCGAACAAGAATGAGCAGGCCTGGTGAGTTTCACCAAAAAAAAGCGTATTTTGGCCACACGCCTTATCTGCAACACGCTGCTGTATAAAACCGATATAGGGCGCGATCCCCGTTCCCGCTCCAATCATAATGATCGGGGTTGAACTGTCCAGAGGCAGTTTAAAGGTTGGATTGGTTTTGATCTCACAAGCAAGTTGATCTACCGTTTGTAACTGACTAATATGATAACTGGCGACGCCAAAATGTCGGCGTGGCTCAGTGATCGACGGTTCTTCTGGCGTAAAATAGGTCACCAGTTTTATCAGCAAATGCACCGTATTACCCACCGCCGGCCTTGCCGATGCAATGGAGTAATACCGCGGACCCAAAGGTGAGAGCAGGCTGATAAATTCAAGCCCCAAGGTTTTAAGCGCACTGAACGCCTGCAGTAGATCCAAGATATCTCGGCCATAGGCGTAACGCATCATCGCTTGTCGGTCTGGCCAGTCGCCAATCCCGTATTGACGCTGTATCTTATTGAGGATGGCAGGGTTTAACTGAGAAATTTCTAAATGGTCGGTTAACGCTTCTTTAATCGTCACCCGCCCAGCACGACGCAACTCGATAAGCTCAGCGCCTGTTAAGGAGAGCTCCGCCAAAACAGCTTCGACCCACTCTGGTTGATTACTCGCCTTCAGTGTAAGCCAATCGCCTGCCTGATACTCAAGCAACTCACCGTCTACCGGCTCTAGCACCAAGTGGTAAAGGGCTTTGTCTTCGCAAAGTTGCGTTATATTTTGATTGGAGACAACACGAAATTGCATATCAAAAACACTCTTTAGAGATTCAGTAGGTCGATTTTAGCACAGTTAAATTCACACGCCTAAGCGAGTGACCAGGCCTGGTCATACTTAGATTAAGCCATTGAAATGAGTGTGTAACTGACTGAGTAAATGATGAGGTAAATGAGTGTACAAGACTAGAGTCATATAAGAGAGATAGAACGTTGTTACGAAGCGATGAAAATTCAATTGAAGCAAGAGTGAAAGTTGAGCCGCAACGAGTCGTTCAGTTTCAATTTAAATTTCACCCGGCATCGAGGCAAGCTGGTAAGCCGAACCTGCGAATCGACAAAAGCCTCGATTATTCGTTAGCGAATGCTTTCCATTAATACCGTCAGCCAAGGTGCTGTGGCTAAAATGGTGACCGCGGACATAAGACCCGCGACCAACCCTAAACCAATTTGAGGCACAAGATTACTCTGCTTCATCTCTATGTCGGATATTTGACGCTCAACCGCACTGAAAATATCGACCTGTTTTTTCAATAAGCTGTTCAAGGTACGAATCTGTTTAAACAGCAATTGTTGCTCTTTTTCCATCGCCAAAGAAGATCTTCTCGACTTTTCATCAATCTCACGCATCTGCTTAGCCAGTGTGCCAATCGATCCGTCCATCTGGCTGACCAACGCTTCTATGGCAGTTTTATCATCGTTTAGCCACTGGAAATCTGGAGTAATCATGTCGGACATATCGATGTCCTCAAAACGATTTTTACGTGTTTGATGATTGCCAGCGTTTCGTTGGCGTCGCATCGCCTGCTCTAATAACACGCTTTTGGAGCCCAAAGGTTCCACATTTCGTAAATCAATCGCCATACCATTTCCTTTTTAAACGTTGTCTCTCAATCACTGGATCGTTGGCAAAACAGAACACACGTCCAGGGGCAAAAGTGTCAATATTTTGTCTATGTTTATTCTGTATAATGACGCTATTGCAGATACCGTGCCAAGATGGCTTATTCAACTGACTTGACCGGTTAATCTTTTTAAATCGGCTAAACAATCACAAATACCTGTTTAACCTCAAGGAGACAAGCAAAATGACCCGCGGGACAAAGTACATTGGCGCTCATGTTTCAGCCGCCGGTGGGGTAGAGAATGCTCCCTTAAGAGCGCACGAGATTGGTGCAACTGCGTTTGCACTGTTTACCAAAAATCAGCGCCAATGGGCGGCCAAGCCTTTAACTGAGAGCAGCATTGAACAGTTTAAAGCCAACTGCGAACGTTACGGTTACGGCCCGGAACAAATTCTGCCCCACAACAGCTACCTGATTAATTTGGGACATCCTGACCTCGATAAACGTCAAAAATCCTTGGACGCGTTTATTGATGAACTTCAACGCTGCGAACAACTGGGCATCACCCTGCTTAATTTTCACCCTGGCAGTCATCTACGAGAGATCAGTGAAGAGCGGTGTTTAGATTACATCGCCGAATCCATTAATGCCGCCTTGGAGCAAACTCAAGGCGTAACCGCCGTGCTTGAAAACACCGCGGGGCAGGGTTCTAACTTGGGCTACAAGCATGAACACCTCGCCCATATAATCGACCGGATAGAGGACAAAACCCGGATCGGCGTCTGCTTAGACACCTGTCATTCCTACGCCGCGGGCTATGACTTGCGCAATGATTATGCGGGAGTCATGGCCGATTTTGACTCCGTGGTCGGTTTTGAATATTTAAGAGGAATGCACATCAATGACTCAAAAGCGGTTTTAGGTCAGAAGCTAGATCGTCACCACAGCCTTGGACAAGGTGAAATTGGCTGGCAGGCGTTTGAACAGCTGATGGCCGATCCGAGAGTTAATGGCATTCCACTGATTTTAGAAACCGCAGACCCGTCTATTTGGGACCAAGAGATACAAGCTTTAAAGCGATTTGCAGCGCTTGAATAAGTCAAGCCCATTGAAGTCTCACTAGAAATTTAGTGAACCATCTAACACACTTCGTCTCGACGCATTGAAGCCCTCAATGGGATCGATTACGTTATAATTCGTTTAATGCAAACTCGCACCGTTTTATCACATAACTTTAATCACATAGCCTTAGCACAGACACAGAGCGTCCAATATGCCTAAAACATCTCAAATGAACAAACATCAATTTATCGAATTCGTCATGCAAACGGGCGTGCC
>CAZVPH010000184.1:3926-4533 GCA_964628125.1 uncultured Thiosulfatimonas sp.
AATCGGGACGCATCAGCCCCTATTTTTTCAATGCAGGCCTTTTCAATACCGGTGGTCAGCTCGCCACCCTAGCCAAAGGCTATGCCAGTGCGATTAACGCGTCTAATTTTGAATTTGATCTCTTGTTTGGTCCTGCTTACAAAGGCATTCCATTGGCGGCGACCACCAGCGTTGCCTTGGCGACCGATTTTGGCATCGACAAACCCTATGCATTTAACCGCAAAGAGGCAAAAGATCACGGCGAAGGCGGCAGCATTGTTGGTCATCCCTTAACGGGCAATGTGTTGATTATCGATGATGTAATTACCGCTGGCACCGCAATTCGTGAAGCAATGGAGATCATTACCGCACAAGGTGCAACGCCGGCGGGTGTAGTCATCGCACTGGATCGGATGGAGAAGGGCAAGGGTTCATTGTCTGCAATTCAAGAAGTCGAACAAGAATATGGCATCCCTGTGATCAGCATCATCACCTTAAACGATATTATTGAATACCTTGCGCACTCTGACGCCCCCTCCAGTCAAACCTATTTAGATGCGATGAAAGCCTATCGTTCAGAATACGGCATAGAGTAGAGCCAGTGAACAAAACGATGCGAGAAATATCC
>CAZVPH010000185.1:0-4505 GCA_964628125.1 uncultured Thiosulfatimonas sp.
TTATTTCTAGGATATCTTTTTCTAAGGTGTGGGTGTGTATAGAGTTGCACTTTAAGGAGTTTTGGCGCTGAGAAATGTCTAAGGTTAAGGTGGGTGCAATCGTGGTATAGCCTTCTTGTTGAAGCGCGCTTGTAATGGCAGTGACGGTGTGAAATTTATTGGTTGTTAAAAAGCCGTGTAAAATCAGAACCGCTGGTTTGTTTTTTTGGCCTACGACATAATCCGACTCAGCCGTCAGGTTGAGTGAGGGGAGTTTTAATGTGACGGTCTGCGCTTGAACGGGTGAAGTTAGTAGCAACAAGAACAATAACCCTGCGGCCCAGGTGAGAGACATTTTAAACTTATACATGAGAGCCGTTCCCTTCCTGTTTCTGATCGTATTCAATTTTTAGAGCTGTCTAAAAGTGAGAGTGAGTTTAACGTCTACTTTAACACCTGCGACACGTAAAAATACCCTAAATAATACACTAAGCTCTGTTGGTTTTAAAGAGGCGTGTTGTTTGGTGTCTGAATTCAGGAAGAGTATCAATAACCGGTTGTTAAGAGTGATTCTAGAGTTATTAATTCTAAAAAAGTCTTTTACTCAGCGGCTCATTCCGTCGGTTTTATACAAAAAAGCAGTTGTAAATCAAGGTAAGATAGCGTTAATAATAACGGATCAATCTACTTAAAAAAGAGAGCAGTATGTGCGGAATTTGTGGTGAAGTTTATTGGGACGGTCAACGCGCCGACCTTTCACGTTTAAAGCCAATGTTGCAACAGATGGTGCAAAGAGGGCCAGATGATGAAGGCGTTTGGGTCAAAGAACACGTTGGTCTGGGGCACCGTCGACTTTCTATTATCGACCTGTCGGACGCCGGACATCAGCCCATGCACGATCAAGGGTTCTCATTGGTTTTTAATGGCTGTATTTATAATTATCAAGCCCTTACCACAGAGCTTAAAGCGTTGGGTCATGAGTTTGTTTCCAACTCCGATACTGAGGTCATTCTTAAGGCCTATCGACAGTGGGGATTGGAGTGTGTAGAACGCTTTGAAGGGATGTTTGCATTCGCCATTTGGGATGACGAACAACAGCAACTGCTGTTAGCACGAGACCGCATGGGGATTAAACCTCTTTATTATGCGCCTGTTAAAGGTGGCATCCGTTTCGCCTCAAACACCCAAGCGCTCTTAACTGCAGATGACATTGATACTGCGATTGATCCGGTCGGTCTACATCACCAATTAACACTGCATGCGGTGATCCCTGCTCCCCACACGATTTTAAAAGGTATTAAAAAGCTCGAGCCAGGCCACTGGATGATCGTTAATCCAGACGGCCAAATGTATAAAAAATCTTTCTGGCGACTGGATGCACAGCGCCCGGCAAAGTTGCACGGTCGCCCCGCGCCAAAAACTGACCAGGCCTGGGTAGATTTGATTCACCAAGATCTAAAGGAGGCGGTGCATAAGCGTTTAACAGCGGACGTTCCAGTGGGTGTTTTGTTGTCGGGTGGCTTGGATTCCAGCTTGTTGGTGGCGATGTTGCATGAAGCGGGTGTTAAAGACATTAAAACCTTTTCGATTGGTTTTGAAGATGCGCCAGAAGAGAAGGGAAATGAGTTTGAATTCTCAGATTTAATCGTTGAACGCTATAAAACAGACCATCAAAAATATCTTATTTCAAACGCAGAGGTCCTGCCAAGATTGCATGAAGCGGTTGCAGCAATGTCCGAGCCCATGGTGGGTCAGGACGCGGTGGCGTTTTATCTGCTTTCTGAAAAAGTCTCAGAAAGCGTTAAAGTGGTGATGTCAGGCCAGGGAGCAGATGAGGTGTTTGGTGGTTACTCCTGGTATGCAAGAATGCACCAAGCGGGCTTAAATGTTGATTTAAGTAAGCCCCAGGACGCCGTCAATGCGTTTGCACCGCACTATTTTGACCGTACACATCAAGAGTGGTTGGAAATTGTGAACCCTGAGTATCATGTTGATGATGTGACGTCTACCCTCATTGGTGACCGTTTAACGGAATCCGGTGCGGAGACGTTTTTAGATCAAGTGTTGCGATTAGACGTGACCACTTTGATTGTCGACGACCCGGTTAAACGAGTCGATAATATGACGATGGCATGGGGCTTGGAAGCGCGTGTGCCCTTTTTAGATCATAAGCTCGTCGAAAGTGCGATGGCGGCGCCGATCGACTTAAAGGTGAAGAGCGATGGCAAGTATATTCTTAAAGAGATTGCGCGCGGCTTGGTGCCGGATGAAATTATTGATCGACCTAAGGTTGCATTCCCAATGCCGGCATTGAAATATGTACGAGGTGAGTTTTTTGAGTATATGAAAGCGCTGCTGACCTCACCACACGCTCAAAAACGTGGTATTTTTAATCAAATTAAATTACAAGAGCTGTTAAAAAACCCAGAAGCACCGGAAAGTTTTACGGCCATACAAGGCAGTAAGTTATGGCACGCTGCTTTATTAGAGTTTTGGTTACAGATGCATGTTGATAAGACTCTTTAGTCTCTACGATAATGAGCCCATGCATAAATCTATACTATGAATGCAGGTTATAACCTAGTAAAATGGTCGGGAATATAACTGACCCGTTTTAAGAAAAGGATGATATTGAATGGAAAATCAAGACCCAGCAGTACAGGAAGCACTAGAGCGTATTCATAGCCAAGTCACTAATAACCCAGTGGTGATTTACATGAAGGGTACGCCACAAATGCCCTCATGTGGTTTTTCCAGCCGTGCAGCGCAAGCGTTGGCTGATACCGGAGAGAAGTTCGCATTCGTCAATATTTTGGCCGACGCGACTATCTTTGAACACTTGCCTAAGTATCAAGACTGGCCAACATTCCCACAGCTTTACATCGGTGGTGAACTGCAAGGTGGTTGTGACATTACCTTAGAGTTGGCGGAATCTGGCGAGTTAAAAAAGATGATGGTGGCTGCGATTGGCGAAAGCCAAGCTTAAACACGACCAAAGCAAGTTGCTGAAATTTAGGCAATAAAAAAGGCACCTTTTGGTGCCTTTTTATTGCCTGCTTTTGCACGCTAACGATCGTTTGCTGCGACGTTAAGATTGTTTTTGAGTTATTGTTTGCTGCAAGCACGATTACTGTTTACTGCGAACAGCCTGCAATAAAGTGACCAGGCCTGGTCATTACCGCGTGCTATTTTTATTCAATTCTGTCTTTACGAAACGCTATAGACAGCGCTAAGACACATTCACACTTCCTTAAAAGCTTAATACTGTGGTCTGTGCAGTGGACGTTGATTGACGATGGTGCAAAACAGATCGGCTGTTTTTTCAGTGTCATACACAGCTGAGTGAGCTTGGCTATTGTCCCACTCAAGTCCGGCCGCTTGAACCGACTTTGCCAGCACGGTTTCTCCATACTCCAAACCCGCCATTGAGACAGTGTCAAAGGTGCTGAAGTTGTGGAAAGGGGATTTTATACGACAGCGGTCTGCAGCTCTCTGTACAAAATTTAAATCAAAAAAAGCATTGTGTCCCACCAGTATGGCGCGGGAACAGCCTAAAAGTTGCAGTTGATGGTTGATGGGCTTAAAGAGTGCTGTTAAAGCCTCTTTCTCTGAGATGGCGCCTCTAAAAGGGTGGAAAGGGTCTTCCATGCCAATAAATTTTAGAGCGCTTTGCTCAATATTGGCGCCTTTGAAGGGTAAAATATTTTTATCAAACGTTGATCCACGGACAAGGTGGCCAGCGGCATTCATTTGTAACATGACAACGGCCATCTCTAATAATGCGTCCGTTTCATAATTAAAGCCCGCGGTTTCAACATCCACTACGACGGGCAAAAAACCGCGAAAACGGTCTTTAATTTGGGTAATTTTTTTCATCTATATCGCTTTAGCTGTGGGGTAACAGCGGTTTAATAAGAACTTTCGATTGTCTCTGGTAGTTGTAAAGGGATTGTTTTTCAGCAGGAAGGTCTGCAACGGACTCCAGCTTAAAACCATGCTCGATAAACCAATGATGGGTGTGCGTTGTCAGTAAGCAGAGTCTGTCTAAACCTATTTGGATGGCTTTTTTCTCAATGGATGCTAGCAACTCGGCACCAATTTCAAGACCCTGGTAATTTGCGTGAACGGCCAAGCAAGAGAGTTCGCCCATCTTTTCTGTTAGTGGGTAAAGTGCCGCGCAACCTATGATATGGTGATCTCTTTCAATGACCACAAAATTTTCGATCTCTAATTCCAGGCGCTCTCTTGAGCGTTTTACCAAAATACCTTCCTCTTCCAGTGGGGAGATGAGGTCTATAATCCCTCCTACATCTTCAATGGTCGCAGGGCGCAGTTGATGATAACGGTCGCTAAAAATCAAGGTGCCGACCCCGTCAACCGTAAACAGCTCCAGCAATAGGGCACCAGGGTTTTCTTGTTGCATAATATGCACCCGTTTTACGGCATGGTTGGTTTTAGCGAGTTGCTGTAAAAAACAGGCTTGATCTGGGTTGCTGGAACGTTCAATTAATTGATTTAGCTCCGGG
>CAZVPH010000186.1:0-4502 GCA_964628125.1 uncultured Thiosulfatimonas sp.
AGGCCTCAAGAATGACTTTGACTCGGTTGGGCGTTAGGTTTTCTTCCGTGCCCATTTGATCCAAGATAAGGTATAAGCGAGACATGTGAATGCCTTTGCTCATGGGATCATCCAGGCTCACATAGGCTTGTACTTTGGAGGATAAACGAACGGAGTTGTGTGGTTCTAACCCTTGTTGAACAGTGATGGGCAGTTCAATGCCGCTCATTCCTACCCAGTTGAGTTTCCCTTGAGGGGCTTGGTGCGGTTGGCACGCGATGTCGGGCATGTGCTTTGTCATGCAATTTCCTTCGGATAGGTGAAACAGATAAAGTCAGGCAAAACGCCTAAATTCAGTCCTTCACACAGCAGATTAAAAGTAGCAGAAGATCTTACCAAATAATGGAGTAAAAAGGTGGGGTATTATTCAGTGTTGGCAGGGTGTTGTTTATTTATCGAGGGAGATTGATACAGCTAAACAGTTGATTTTCAATGGCCTTAATCTGGGCAAGGGAATCTGCAGGCGAGTTTTTAACACTGTTTTGCGGCTCTCTTGAAGACGGCGTAAACAACAACTCTAGGCGATTGTCTTGGCGCCAGGCGATCTCTTGAAAGGTGAGTATTCCCTCGCTCCAATTAATCAGCTGCCACTCATTGCCGGTTTTAAGAAGCCCTTTTGCGCGGTTTAAAACAGGCGCAAAGTTAGCTAAAGCAGAGGCTAAGTCGGTAAAGAAAGTTTTGAGTTTGACCCGGTTAAATTGCACATTTGGTTTAAAGACCCAGCCAATTGAAAGCAGCGTGCGCTGTTCTGCGTGGGTTTGAAGGGTGCATTGTGTGGCGTCGGGTAATGCCGAAACGAAGGTTGAAGAGAGTTGGTCGGTCTGCGCGTAATGCTGGTTTAATCCCGATAAATCTTTTCGCGCAGCGAGTGTTTGCGGCGTGAGAAGGGTGAAAGCGCCTTCGGCAGCGACCGCTACAGGTTCGGTATTTGGATTCTTTGTGTTGCCGCCATCTGTATTAGGAATTTCCGACAAGCGGGTCACGTCATCTAAGTAAATTACGCCTTGTTCTGTTAGTCGAACCTGTGATTTTGGAGGGTAAAGACCGTGCAATAAATCAAGGCTTTGTTGAATCTCAGTGTTGCTGCTCAGGTCGATTTTGTTAAGCAGTATATAATCCGATAAGGTCACGAGATCACGCATTACAGCGGATTTTTTCCAACGCTCTGCTGTGAGTTGTTGCGGGGTTATGACGCAGATAATCGGCTGCAACGCCAGCGGTCTCAGAAATTTTGTTTGGGTGAGTGTGTCTATTATTTTTGCAGGGTGGCCCAAGCCGGTCGGTTCAATCCAGAGTCGGTTGATAGGATGATGCGCAGGTTTGGACGACTCGGACAGCAGTTGATTAATGGCCTGGGTCAAACCGTATTGAGCGCTGCAACAGACACAACCGCCCGCGACAGAGAGTATGTTAACGTCCGTGCCTTGGCTACTTTGCAGGGTGGCGGCGTCAATGTCGATGTCACCAAACTCATTGATAATGATGCCCCAACGCTCTTGTGCAGGTTTTTGTTGCAACAGATGCCGAAGAGTGGTGGTTTTACCGCTTCCGAGCAGGCCGGTTATAAGGTGTGTCGGCAGCGTGTTTGAGGTGGGCATTTTAAGAAACTTTAGCGGTTATGGTCACGATTTACAGCGGTGTTTGACCATCGAGCAACTCTTTTGAGAGCAGCTCATTGTCAATCTCGATGCCGAGGCGCTCGCAAATAATCTGTGCATCTCGGTAAGCATTGCCTAGGCAGGTGGTTGCACCGGGAGAGGGGGTCATGTTAAAAATAAGATTCTCACCTTCCGGCACGATACTCGCCTCGCCAAGTTGCAGTATCATCTTGGTTTTATTGATGACTTGCGGACGTAAACCGCCAATGCCATTGGCGTACTCTAGATCTTCGGGCTTGAGGCTTGGAATGATTTTCTGAGCGTCTTTGGCAAACAATTTTCGACGCATCCAAGGAATTTCAAAGGCAAAGTTTCGGAAGATATAGTTACGAATCGTGCTGTCTTTCAATAAATCCCAAAAAACCCGAATGACTTTGGTGTCCAGTTTTAAGCTCAACCAGAAATCCCAGTAGGTGCCGCCTGTATAGCGTTCTAATTTGGGTAGAACCAAGGCGGTTGGGCCTAAGCGCGTCTTGTTGGGCTCGATTAAATCTGGGTCACCATGCAGGGCGGCAAAAGGCAGTTTGTCATTTTGCATGGTGTAAACCTTGCCGTTCAACATTTTAGGCACGTAATAGAAGCTGCCGGCCATGGGCAGTATCGACATATCCAAGCCGTGCCCAAGTTGTTTGGCCAGTAACAGACTGTGCGCGCCGGCTGAAACGACCACAAACCGCGCCATAAAAGTGCCTTGTGGTGTTAGAAGCTCGTAATGGTCATCAAATTGAGTGATTTTCTCAACCTTAGAGCTTAAAGAAACATTGAGCTCTGTATTGGTTTTACGCGCACTGTTAATAAACGATTTTGAGAGATTGCCAAAGTTTACTGCCGAGTATTCATCAGTACAGCCACAGGCAATAATTTTTTCTGGACGGGGTTTGCCGTCAATCAAAGCAACGGCGGGCTCGACTTCAGCAATTCGCTCCGCGTCCCACAACTCCATGTAAGGGAAATCCTCCGCAAATTCGGCGTGGCGTTTTTCGAGGCGTTCACACTCATCGTCGCCGACGGCCAGAATCATTTTGGGGAACTTAAACAAAAAATCGTTTTTATCAACCATGTCGGCATAATACACCAACATATTGGCTTGTTGTTTTACGGACTTCGCTTTCTCAAGCTTATAGTTGGTCTCAATGTCGCCACAATGCAGGGTTTGACTATTGGCGCGTGCATTTGAGTTGAGCGGTGCCAGCGAGCCATACTTTTCGAGTACAGCAATCGACTTAACATCGGTGTATTTCGACAGGACATAGCTTAAAGCACAGCCTGAAACCCCGCCACCAACGATCACAACATCAAACATACGATTTTTCATTTATTTAAGGGGCCTTGAGTGTCACTCTAATGGATGCAGAATTTGCAAAACCATGTATTATATAGAAAAGCGCAGAACAGTTAAGCAAATTCTTATATTCGGTGGGTTTGCTGATTTTTGTTAGTCGCTAGTTTAGCAATAAATAGATGATTAAATAGAGTTTTCGTTTCATTATGACCCCCTTAGAAAGCACTGCACTGTTCTTTAAATCCCTTTCGGAACCGGTTCGGTTACGAATTCTAAATCTGTTGATGCATGCAGACTCTGAAATTTGTGTCTGTGATTTGATATTGATCTTGGACGTTCCGCAAAGCGTTATCTCGCGCCACCTTGCTTATCTGCGTAAAACCAATGTTGTCAGCGCACGTCGAGAGGGTGTGTGGATGCACTATTCAATCAATCCCCAGCTGGATTCACTTTCAAAATCTGTTTTACACGCTTTGAAAACGGGTGCTGTAATTGACTCAATCCTCTGTGAAGACTTACTTCGGCAGGCTCAACAGAGCGGTTGTTAATCACGATTTTGGTTTTTTAAGTTACCGTAACGTTATTTTTTTGTCACCTTCGTGTCATATTAACGCGTTATAATATTCGCCTAAGCAAATGTATTGGCTGTGTTGACGGTTAATTTAAATAATAAGGAACAGAAGATGATTAAAGTTGCGATTAATGGGTTTGGCCGTATGGGGCGTTTGGCGTTACGAGTCGCTTATGATTGGCCTGGGATTGAGTTCGTGCATATTAATGAGATCGCAACCGACGCGTATGGCTCCGCACATCTGTTAAATTTTGATTCCACGCACGGGCGCTGGCATCATGAAGCACGTGAGGACGCCGATCAAATTATCATCGGTGATCACGCCATGAGTTATTCGCAAAACCCCGAGATTTCAGCGGTCGACTGGGCAAGCCTGGAAGTGGATGTGGTGATTGAAGCGACGGGGGAGTTTCGCACGCTGGACAGTTTGCAGGCTTATTTAGATCAAGGCATTCAGCAGGTGATTGTGGCGGCACCGATGAATGAAGGCATTAAGAATATTGTAATGGGCATTAATGACGATGTTTTTGTCGCCGGCGCAGATCCCATTATTACAGCGGCCTCCTGCACCACCAACTGCATAGCCCCGGTGATTAAAGTGTTACACGAAAAAATCGGGATTAAACACGGCATGATGACGTCGTTGCATAATCGTACCAACACTCAAAAAGTGGTCGATCATGGGCATAAAGATTTACGTCGAGCCCGTGCCAGCTTGGAATCCTTGATCCCCACCAGCACCGGTTCGGCCAAAGCGATCGGCACGATTTTTCCAGAACTTAATGGTTTGTTAAACGGCTTGGCGGTGCGGGTTCCTTTAATGAATGCGTCTTTAACGGATTTGGTGTTAGAGATGCAGCGTGAAGTGACGGTAGAAGAGGTGAATGCCATCTTTAACGAGGCTTCCGAAACCTATCTAAAAGACATTTTAGGCTACGAAACGCGTCCTTTA
>CAZVPH010000187.1:0-4447 GCA_964628125.1 uncultured Thiosulfatimonas sp.
CAGCTCAACAATCAAACCCGTCGGATGGTGGGCAAACACACCATTTTGTACATCAAAGATTTGCCGGTTTTTTACACGCCCTATTTTGACTATCCCTTGGACGACCGAGCCAGTGGCTTTCTATTCCCTGAACTCAGCAGCTATAAATCCGTTACCCAAGATGAGCCCTTAACCTATTTAAAGCTGCCCTATTTTTTCAATATCGCCCCCAATATCGACGACACTCTGACCATAATGCCAATGACCGAACGTGGCTTGGCGTTGGACAACGAGTTTCGTTATCTTGGAAAACAGGGAGGCGTTACTCACCAACTTGTGTTTGATGCGACCGTTTTACAAGACGATCTGATAGCCGATGACGCTTTAAAAAATCGCTGGCGCACCAGCATTGACGCCAGCCAAAACTGGGGCAAAGGGCTAAGCAGCCACGTGCTTTGGCATGAAGTCTCCGATGAAAACTTTTTTGCCGACATTCCAGTGGACACCAGTCTAAAAACCGTCACTCAGACCGAGCGCCACCTAAAACTCGATTACCGCCAAGGCAACTTGTACAGTTACGCCCACATTCTTAGTCATTTAAGATTACGTGACGCCGTACCGAACTATGAAAAAATGCCTGAAATCGGCTTCGATTACAGCCATCAAGTCGACCGTTTACGTCTGGACATGCAAGCCATAGCCACTGAATTTGCTATGCCGGACATCAATCACAGCTCACCTGAAGCGCTTCGAGTTCACCTGCAACCGGCATTGGAGTATCAAATTCGCAAACCTTACGGCGGCATTAAAAGCACCTTGGTCGCCAATCAAACTCAGTATCAGATGCATGACAATGGCTTTAATAGCAGCGGAGAATCCACTATTACTCGATTTGTGCCACAGTTTGCCCTCAAAGGTGAATTGGTTTTTGAACGCCAATTCGACCTGTTCGGTGCTGAGTACACTCAAACCTTAGAGCCACAAATTCAATATTTATATGTGCCTTACAGCGACCAGTCAAAAATCCCTTTATTTGACTCTGCCACCCAAAGCTTAGCCTTCAGCAACCTATTTAGCTTGAACCGTTTTACTGGTTCCGACCGCATTGGCGATGCAAATCAAGTTTCCACCGCGCTCACCTCCAGACTGCTTGATGAAGACGGCCGCCAAATTGCCGACGCTGGGATTGGCCAAATCGCCTACCTAGAAGATCGAAAAGTACGACTGGCGGGCAACACCCCTGAGACCACCGAAGTGTCGGACATTTTTGTAAAATTAGGCCTCAACTTTTCGACACTTTATTTTTCATCCACCCTGCAAGTCGACCGCGAAGATCATCATGTGACCAACAGCAACAGCCGTTTAAACTGGCAGCCCACTGAAAACCACAGCCTGCTTTTAAATCACTTAACACAAAACCAAGGCACCGCTAACGAAGAAGAAGCAGTCGCACTCGGCGGTTTTGCTCGGATTAACAGTGAGTGGGAGCTGGGCGTTTATGCCAACTACGACTTGAAAAACCGTCAACTATTTGAAACCAACCTGGGCGTTCGTTATGACAGCTGCTGTTGGGCAGCAGAAATTGTTGCAGAACATACACAACTGATCAATGGCTTGTATAATGACAGCATTAAATTTCAGTTTGAGTTAAAAGGTCTTGGTACAACCAATCAGCGTTTCAAAGAAGACTTTGCTCAGAAACTGAATTTTTAGCAGCACCGCCAACCCTTTGCTCGGCCCGCTCGCTAATCGTTACCTCGAGTTTTACTGACTTTTACAAACCTATAATAAATAGACTTTAAATAGACCCTAAAAAATGGCCACTTCATGAAAACAAAATTCGCCTCACTTTACCCTCGCTCGCTCTCTTTAAAACCACTGCTGTTGAGTGCGTTCACGAGTTTGATGCTTCTCTCCACGCCCGCGGCTTTCGCTTCAGAGACCTTAATTGACCGGGTGGTTGCGGTCGTCAATGATCGGGTTATTTTAAAAAGTGAATTGAATGTACAGATGTTTAATAAGTCTCAGGAGCTGGCCGCGCAGAACATCGCCGTAGACGACACTGAAGCGCTCCAAGCGAAAGTACTGGATGACATGATTCTCGAATTGTTGCAAATTGAGCGTGCTGAACAGCTAGGACTGCAAGTTGAGGATGAAGAGGTGAATCAGCAATTACAACAAATTGCGACCCAAAATAACCTGACACTCGCGGATCTTCGCAACCAATTGAACCTTGAAGCCCCAGACGGGTTTCAAAAAATTAGAGACAACATTAAAAATGAGATGCTCATTCAGAAACTTCGTGAAGTCGAAGTCATCAGTCGAGCCTATGTCACAGAAAGTGAAATCGAGCATTACCTTCAACGTGAACGTTTAGAGACCATTAATATTCAAGTCCGTCTTGGGCACATTCTAATCGAGTTGCCTGACTCCGCCACGCCTGACCAGCGTAATACCGCTTTGAGTAAAGCGAAAGAGCTGCTTAAACGTATCAAAAGTGGTGAAGATTTTTCGCAGCTGGCCGTCAGACACTCTAATGGCAGTAAAGCTCTAAATGGAGGGGATTTAGGTTGGTTAAAAGAGTCCGAAATCCCAAGCTTTTTTGCGGAAGCGATTGCCGGTTTAAAAGTCAATGACGTCAGCAACATCATCCAGACACCCAGTGGGTTTCACTTAATCAAAATTCTCGATTATCAGGACAGCGCGCGCCAATTAGTGAAAGAGTACCACCTTCACCGCTTCCTCATTCTCAGCGACGATGCGGATCAGAACAACCTGCCAGAAAACATTCTCCAGTTGTCAAAAGATCTGAAAAGCCAAGAAGATTTTGACGCCTTAAGCACTCGGTTCGAGGACATCCCTCTCGAAGTCAATGCCGGCAGCGATTTAGGCTGGAGAACCGTCGACGCCTTGCCAGGCCTGGTTCGCAACGCCGTTGCCGAAATGGAACCCAACACGGCGCTAGAGCCGATTGCGACCGCGGAGGGCTGGATGATTTTATTCCTTCAAGAAACACGAGTGATCGATCAAAAAAGCGTCGACAAAACACAACAAGCTCAGCAAGCGATTCGCGTGCGCAAAGCGAATGAGATGTTTGATTTATGGCTACGTCGTCTCAAGGATGAAGCGTTTATCCAAGTACGTTTATAAGTGAGCATTTTTATGGGCGTTCAACGTCTTAAAAACGTTCTAAATGAGACTCTAAAACAACGCTCTAGATTCAATTTAAGCCCCTTTAAAAACCCACAGGAACTTACATGACGAAACGATTGGTCATCACCTCAGGCGAACCCGCTGGCATCGGCCCAGACTTGATTCTACAATTGGCGCAAAACGATTGGCCGATTGAACTGGTGGTACTTGCAGACCAAACCTTGCTGACGGAACGCGCTGAGGCATTAAACTTAAAGATTGAGTTTAAACCCTATGACGCGACCCTACCGGCATCGCCGAGCCGCGCCAATCAAGTTACCCTAGAGCACCTGCCGACGGCTTGTGCCGTCAAAATGGGTGAACTTAACCCTGACAATGCTGCCTACGTTATTCAAATGCTAAAACGCGCTATTCACGGCTGTCTTTCAAACGAATTTGCGGGCATGGTCACAGGCCCGGTTCATAAAGGCGTCATCAATGACGCCGGGTTGCCTTTTACCGGGCATACCGAGTTACTAGCAGAAGAGAGTCACACCGAACAAGTGGTGATGATGCTAGCAACACCAGGCTTAAGAGTTGCGCTGGTGACGACGCACCTTCCCCTTAAAGAGGTGCCTGCCGCCATCACGAAAACATTACTCACCCAAGTTTTACAGATCACTCATCGTGCCTTAACCACTCAATTTGGCATCGAGAACCCCCATATTTTAGTGGCCGGACTTAACCCTCATGCAGGCGAAGATGGTCACATGGGACGTGAAGAAATTGACGTCATTAACCCTGTGCTAAAGGCCTTAAGTGGCCAGATGAACTTGAGTGGTCCATTGCCGGCCGACACGCTGTTTACCCCTAAGTATTTAGAAAAAGCAGACGCTGTGTTAGCGATGTATCACGATCAAGGCTTGCCGGTGTTAAAGCATGTTGGTTTTGGCAATGCTGTCAATATCACCTTAGGCCTGCCTTTTATTCGCACCTCGGTCGATCACGGCACTGCGTTAGATTTAGCCGGCAGTGGCAAGGCCGATGTTGGCAGTTTCAAATACGCCATAGAGGTTGCGCTGCAGATGATTCAAAGTAGATCTTAACTCGAGATGAACGACCTGAGTCGGTATAACAAACACTGCAACGCTTTAAATCATCCCCCAACAACTAAGAGAAAACCATATGGCAAAACAAAAATCGGGGCGCCCTTCAAACCATAAACATAAAAAACAGTTTGGACAAAACTTCTTAAATAATGGCCGTATTATTGATCAGATCGTTGCCTCGATTCGCCCTCTGCCCGACGATCATATGGTCGAGATAGGCCCGGGTG
>CAZVPH010000188.1:0-4445 GCA_964628125.1 uncultured Thiosulfatimonas sp.
GATCAAGTTGTTCTATCCGGCCACTGATCGACACTCCAGAGCTCTTTACTGAAGCCGTTGTTCTATTTTTCTCACCAAGTGCAACGCTTAATTGCGCAATTTGATACTGATTATAAGCGACTTTCCACTCGCCTTGTATATCTACCAGGCCTGGTAGGTTGGCCGAGAGCTGCATTGAGTCCAACGTTGACGTGACTTGCACTCTTAGGTTTTTACCGGTTAACGCCTCGGGCGTAAAAGGCGCGGGCAATAAACTCTGCGCCTCAGACACCTTGAGCGCAACATCCACTGCCACACCTTTTACCTTGCTTTTTTTAAGCGGAACTTTAACGTCTGCTGTCCACGGTAATGGTTTTTTAAAAAAGTCGGACGATTCAGCAAATCCTATGCCCTCTGCCGTAATATTCACGACGTTGGTTTTAGGGTCAGTCGTCACGTTTAAAGTGCTCGTGCCTTCAAGAAAGTTGGCGGTTAGTTTTTTGGACTCAACCCCCTCTTCGGTAAACGCCAAACGCCCGTTAATCTTTGAGAACACAAGCTTCTCTTGCAAGATTAAGGTTGCGTTTTTAAATTCAAGTGACCCACTGACCTCGTCGGCTCTGTCTGGATAACCAGAAAGAGGTACCCAAATTCGGTCTAATGAGACGAACGATTCGCCAGTTAATACAGCATTGTGTTTAAAAAAATCGTCCAGCCCCAGCAATTTTGCAAGCGGTGAAATCGTCAAGTAGTCAACCGCGCGATCTAGTTTTGCCGCGACTTTACCTTCGATATTAAGCGCAATATCTTTTTTATCTAAATCTGGAATGGTAACCACGACGTCTTTACCGATTAGATTCGCGCCAATATCAACGCTCTGTGCAGCAATTTTTAACTGGAAAGGACTAAATTCAAGACGTGCTGTAAAGTCCGATAACATTGGCCACTGTTGGTCGAATTTAAGCTTGGCTTTCTCGATCGTGGCATTCGCGGTAAAAACACCCTCTCCATTATTAAACGGAAAAGCGTCAAGATTGCCCTTGAGCACCACGTCTAGATTGATCGACTCTCCAGCGATCAATGATTTTTTTAGCCATTTTTGCAGAGTTTCCGGCATATAAGCGTAAGGCAGATACTCTTTTAATAGGCTCATCTGCTCAACTTTTAGATTAAGCACGCCATCGACATCTCCCCTGTTATTGGCACGGATGGAAAGTTCAACTGGCAAACTGTTTACCTGGAATGCCAGCTCCGGTAGGCGCCAATAGTTATCCGGCTCTAACTCAATCAATACCTTGGCGGGAAAATCAAGGCGCATCGGTTTTTTATGGATCTCCGACTGCATAACCCAAATAGGTTTATCGGTTTGCAACGAGAAGGTATTCGCCGTCTTTTTGATGGTTAAGTTCTCAATGGCCAGACCTGGGTACTGTGTGGCCGGCCGTTGGCTGGCGGGAATCGAAAGCTGCTCGAGCTTGACTTGCAATAGAGGCAACTCAAGCGTTCGCCAATTAAGCTCACCCTTTACATCCGAAATTTTTAAGTGAACCGCCTTGTCAAACAGAGTCGTAATATGCGGGTTAGGCACAATTGAGCGGACTAGAACTTTAAAGGGTTCGATATCAAAATAACGAGCGGAGAAGTGCAGTAAATTCGTACCTTCGAGGTGTAATTCGATTGGAGAAACCGTTTGAATATACTTATTATCAAGTTGTATTTTAGAGAGTTTAAAGTGCCAATCTGATGCCCGGCTCTTAATATTTTTATGCTGTGCCGACCAAAGCAGCTCTAACCCCATGCTGCTCGGCAAGTTTTCATTTGTCTGACGCCAAGCGAATGCTTGGCCATTGAGGTTGACCGCAACTTTGGCTAAACTTGATTGCGAAATTGTGGCCTCTACATCTAGAATTAACTCACCTTTTGGCAAAATTGCATGCCAAGCTTCAGGCAACAAATGAACTAACGGCTCGGTTGGCAGTGCATCAAAAGAGGTCACACTCACCTGCCCGTGCCCCAGCCCGCCCCAAACAGTTGGGTTCAATGTGGCAGTAAGGCTGAACTTCTCAAAATTTAAGCTCTCGCGATACCTCAAAGAAAACACGGATGACAACGCCAACTGCGACCCTTTTAAAGAGTGGAGGTCGTGGATATGGATGGAAAGCCCAGGCCTGGTCACATTTTTTAATGTAAAGTTTTCAACCTTAACACGCTGCCATAAACCCCGGACGTTCACATCAAAATGTCTTAACTGATCAATTTTTAGGGGCGAAATATCCAGGGATTTTTCTGGAGAGTCCGACGGAATACTTTTAAGATTGAAAGCACCGTCATACACTTTTAGATAGGTACCGTAATGAATAGAGGGAAAGAAGGGGGCAAATGTATTGGCATCCAACTCTATACGCTGCAACTGTAACTCGTAGTCAGCATGATTTACGTTCAACCCTTCGACTTGCAATTGAAACCCTAATACACTCTGCTGTATCTCAATTTTTTCAATCGAGATTTCGCCGTTCATTAGCCACTCAGCAACGGACACCACTTGCTCGGGCGCATGTTGCACCCAGGTAATCAGCAAACGACTCACCAACAGATACGCGACAAAAAGTGCGAAAATGAGCTGTAAAATATGGTGTGTTCGTTTAAGCATCATACGTTTGCACCACTGAGCCTACATCATCACAACGTCAAACTGCTCTGTGGCGTAAGCACTTTCTGCTTGAAAACGAATACTTTTATTCAAAAAACTCTCCAATTCAGCAACGCTGCTAGACTCTTCGTCCATAATTTGTGAAACCACCACTTCAGCCGCAATAACCCTATAGCTGTCCGCCTCAAACGAACGCGCCATGCGTGTAATCTCTCGAAATATTTCAAAAGCGACCGTTTCTGCCGTTTTAACGGTCCCGCGCCCACTGCACACCGGACAGGCTTCGCACAAGGTTCTTTCAAGACTTTCACGTGTCCGTTTACGCGTCATCTCTACTAAACCTAAACTGGAAATGCCGCTAATAGTCGTTTTCACCCGATCTTTGGAAAGCTCTTTTTCTAAGGTTGTCAGTACATTGCGCTGATGCGTTTTCGTGTCCATATCGATTAAGTCCAGGATAATAATGCCTCCAAGATTTCTTAATCGTAGCTGGCGCGCAATCGCCTGTGTTGCTTCTAGGTTCGTGCGATAAATGGTCTCTTCCAAGTTTTTATGACCGACAAATGCCCCAGTATTCACGTCAATGGTGGTTAAAGCTTCTGTTTGATCAATGACTAAATAACCACCCGATTTAAGATTTACACGCTTATGCAAGGCCGCCTGAATCTCTTCTTCAATATTGTAGAGATCAAAAATGGGCCGTTCACCTTGATACAGCCCGAGCCGGTCAGTCAACTCCATCACATATTGTTCAACAAATCCTTGCATTTTTTTAAGGGTTTCTGTCGAATCGACGCGAATTTTTTCAATTCGATTGATCGGTATGTCGCGCATAATGCGTAAATAAAGCGGTAAATCCTCATAAATAAGCGCGGGTTTCATCGAGCTACGAGAGCGCTCCTGTATGCTCTTCCAAAGTCGCTGTAAGTAAATCATGTCAGCACGCATTTCATGAAAATCGACTCCTTCAGCCACGGTTCTTACGATAAACCCGCCTTCAGAGTCTTTGTGTTCCGGTATGCTTTTAATCAAGTCTCGCAGACGATCGCGCTCCTCTAGAGTGTCTATTTTTTGTGAAACCCCCAACGCTTTTTCAACCGGCATATAAACCAACATCCGCGACGGGATCGTGACCTGCATAGTGATGCGCGCTCCTTTAGAGCCAAGCGGATCTTTAACAACTTGCACCATGACTTTCTGACCCGGAAACAGCAGCTTGACAATGTCATCGCACTCCACCGCAACCGACGCGCCAATGCTTTGATGGCAGATGTCGGAGACGTGTAGAAAAGCAGACTTTTCAAGTCCAATATTGATAAACGCCGCTTGCATTCCGGGTAAGACTCGCTCAACTTTACCCATGTAAATATTGCCAACCAGGCCGCGATTATTTGCGCGTTCTATCCAGACTTCTTGCAAAACGCCGTTTTCTACCCAGGCAACTCGCGTTTCATTTGGCGTCACGTTGACCAAAATTTTTTCTTCATTATGCATTTAACAGGCCTTTGTAAAGGGCGTAAAGGTTTGGCACTCCATAGAGTGCGTCAAATCCTTTACATCAAACAGTTTATTTTGAGTCATGCCCATCTGAGTAATAACCAGAAGCGTTTAACAGCTGACTCAGTTCAAATAACGGCATTCCCATGACGGCGGAGTAACTGCCCTCAATCCGTTCGATAAACTGAGCCCCCAAACCTTGAATCGCGTAACTCCCTGCCTTGCCAAACGGTTCTTCGCTCTTTATATAGGCCGTGATTTCGGATTCAGACAAGACTTTAAAACGTACCGAGGTTGTGTTTAAAGCGGAAAACACCTC
>CAZVPH010000189.1:0-4439 GCA_964628125.1 uncultured Thiosulfatimonas sp.
CCAGTGATGAAATTGCGACCACCGGTTTATCCCAACCCAGCGCCAAGCCTTGAAGGACGCCAGCAGCAATCCGCACGCCAGTAAAAGCCCCTGGTCCTTCACCAAATGCCAACAAGTCTATCGAGGAGCCTTTTAGGCCCGATTCCTCCATCACTTCGTTCACCATTCCTAGTAAACGGTGCGCGTGCTTTTGAGGCAACACTTCGTAACGCTGATAAAGAATTGAGCCGTGTAGTAAGGCAACTGAACAAGCGGCGGTGGAGGTTTCTACGGCTAAAATAGTGGGAGACATTCTCATTCCAATAAGCGCCTAGACAGTGGGCGGCTCTTTAATAAATTACATTAAGATGAACATTCAAATTATTGGTCTTAAAGGCCAAAAAACCTGTTTTAAATTAAATCGTATTACTACTTTAATTTTTCAATCGCCGATTCAACATCGTACACCCACGGAAAATTTGGCAAGCTTTCACGAATGGTTCTGCCATACCCCTTGGAGGAGAGTCGCGGGTCGCACAGCATTAAAACCCCGGTATCGGTCACATCTCGAATCAAACGCCCAGACCCCTGTTTCATCGCCATAACCGCTTCGGGCAACTGAAAGTGTGCAAAACCACTTAAGCCTTTTTCTTTTAAATAAGCTTCCCTCGCCTGCACAATTGGGTCGTCTGGTGGAGCAAATGGAATCCGGTCAATCATAACCAGTCTTAACGCATCGCCTTTGACATCGACCCCTTCCCAGAAACTACTGGTGCCAAGCAAAATCGCATTTTCAGTGGTTCTAAAACGCTCTAACAGAGTTAATTTTGGCAAATCACCTTGAACCAACAAAGCTCCGTCCCAGTGTTCTTGCATAATAGCACGCGCTTCTTGCAAAGCTCTGTGACTGGTAAAGAGCATAAAGGCACGGCCTTTACTTGCCTTTAAAAGCGGCCAAGCTGCACGCAGACAGACTTTAATATACTCTTCACTTCGCGGTTCTGGCAAGCCAATCGGGTGGTAAATAACCGCTTGGTTCTGATAGTCAAAAGGACTTTCCCAGTGGCTGGTCTGTGCTTCGCTCAATCCAAGACGGTTTGCAAAATAACTAAAATTGTTGTGAACGCTGAGGGTTGCAGAGGTAAACAACCAACTGCCACCGATTAACTCTCGTTGTCGACTAAAAGGGTCCGCTACACTTAAAGGCGTTAAATTTAATTTAAATCGCGCTTGAGAAGATTCAATCCAACGAATTTTATTTTCCGATTTACTGTTTAACCAATCCTTAAACTGCAGTTCAAAATCTTTGGCTCTTTTATAAACTGCGGTAATCTGTTTGCCACGTTCAGCGACTGCTTTTAAGTTTTCGACTAAAAAGGAGAGGCTATCCAGAAAACGCTTGACGACGACATGGAAGGCTTTTTCGGTTTCAAGTTGCTTCCAAGTCCAACGCTTTTCCCATTTACCAAGCGATTCATTCAGTAGTTTGATCTGCTCACCCAGCTGGGTCGCTTGGTCTGAAATAGACTGAGATTCCGGCGCTTCTACTTTCTGAGCCTGCTTTACATCTCGCACCAGCTCGTCTAGTTGATGCCGAGTAATGGAAAAACCTAAAAACTGTGCCGCAATGTCGGGTAGTTGATGCGCTTCATCAAAAATATAGACGTCAGCATTCGGCAATAACTCACCAAATCCTTGTTCGCGCAGGGATAAATCGGCGCAAAATAGATGGTGATTGATCACTAGAACCTCTGCCTCTAGCGCTTGTTGCTTAATTTTTGGATAAAAACAACCTGAATCAACACTGCACTCCGCAGCTTGGCAAAACTCTAAACGAGCGCAGACTTTTTTCCAGATCGGGTCATCTTCCGCAACGGCGTCCAATTCAGATTTGTCACCTGTTAAGCTTTTATCTTCAACCCATTCACGAATTAACGCGAGTTTTTTCCAATCCTCACGGCTATGTTGTTCCGCTGTTTCGGTTATCTCTAAGCGTTGCGGGCAAACGTAGTTGTCACGTCCTTTTAAAATACGCGCCTTGCCTTTGATTCCACACGCCTTAAACAGGATAGGCAAATCTTTTTGCACTAATTGCTCTTGCAAAGTTTTAGTCGCGGTAGAGACAATCGTTATTTTTCCCGAAAGAAGTGCAGGGACTAAATAAGCAAATGTTTTGCCCGTCCCCGTACCTGCTTCGGCTAAGAGAGTGCCCTCTTTCTCAATCAGCTGCTGTATCTCGTAGGACATGTCTATCTGTGGTTGTCTCGGCTGGTATCCTTCCACTAACTCTGAAAGTTTACCTTCAGCGCCCATGACATCCGTAATACTAAGCGGCGACGCTTTACTCTTTTTCTTGCTGTCTGCGCCTTTTCGAGACTTAGTTTTAGTGGGTTCAATCTCTTCTGCCATGATAAAAACAGGTCCATTCATTATAAAAAGGTGTGGGCATTATACGTGATTGAGACACAATATCCTGTAGCAGAGTCACTGTTTAAACATAAAAGCCACTAAATGTACGGAAATAAGCTTTTTTTAACGACTCGGCTAGACAGCTGACTTGAAAGCCTTTATAATCTACGTCTTCAAATTTGAACTTACGTCGGATTAGTTTTTAATATTCGACACTTAAAATGGATATATCCAAATGAAAATTTTATCGTCATTAAAATCAGCTAAAACACGCCATAAAGATTGCCAAGTCGTTAAGCGTCGTGGAAAGGTTTATGTAATCTGCAAAACCAATCCTAAATTCAAAGCACGTCAGCGTTAATTTAGACTTGCTTCTGTAAAAAAGGCACCCTGATCAGGTGCCTTTTTTTATACCTGCTGACTTCCAGATATCTCACATATTTAATATTCTATTTAGCAAACACCTAGCGATCTCTACTTCTCTAGGCAATCTCTAACTGATCTCTAGCCCATTAAATTCTTAGACTATAATGAGCGAATAAAAACCGACAACCCGAGTCTTAATCCTACTTAAGAATGAAGCGCTGCTCAACTTCTTTAATGGTCTCAACAATCAAGTCTGTGTCGACTTTACCAATAAAATAATCTGCGCCCATGCTCAGAACTTCGCGGCGGTTATTCTCGCTCGTCATTGAGGTGTGGACAATGATTGGCATATTTTTGGTACGAGGATTCCCACGTAACTCTCGAATAACCGTATGACCTGACGCGGCCGGCATCTCAAGGTCGGTGAACACCATTGAAATCTCCTCTAAGGAGTCGAGTCCTTCGATGTAATCAAGCAACTGACGCCCGTCATCAAAGCCTTTAAACGTTAGTCCTAGCTGGCTAAAGACCATGTTCATGTATTTTTGGATCGCTTTACTGTCTTCAGCAAACAAGATCGTTTTTGCGTAAATTTCATCGCTGAAAACATGAGCGTCTTTACTGGCCTCTTCTGCAGAGATAAAGATTTTCTCCGCCACCGCCGGCATCGCTTCAATTAACAGTTTCTCGATATCCAGTATAAAACAAAGCGTTTCGCCATCTTCTAGATAAGTGTGGTTAACAATTTGATTGGCGTTTACATCGATATTGTAGTTTCCCGCCGGGTGAATATCTGTCCAGTCTTTCTCTTCGACACCATGAATATACGAGACGCGTAAACCAATAAAGTTATTACTAAAATCGGAGACGATTATAATGGATTTTTGACGCTCTTCCGCCGTCATCTCAAATCCCATCCATTTTGGCAAATCGATAACGGGAAGATAGACGCCACGTAGCTCAATCATACCTTCTATAAGAGGATTCGTGTCCGGCATAGGCGCAACCTCATAAGCACGCGCCTCAAGAACTTCACGAACTTTAAAGACGTTCATCCCGTAATAAGGCGGTTGAACGCTATTTTTAGGGAACTGAACTTGAAACACCATCAAGCTCATTTGATTATTTTTACTTAACTGTGCGGTTTTTTCGACCTGCTCTAACGCTGTTCTCATCGCTCTCGCCTTAACTTCTTATCAACTGCTTATCAATCAAATACTGTAAAACAACCCACTTAAAATAAAAGCGATGTTGATAAAATCCACTGAATGAATTTGACCAGGCCTGGCCGGCAAATCACGCCAACGAATTTGTTTGCAACCATTGCTTAATAGGTTTGAAAGAGGCTCTGTACCCATCAATTAGCCCAAACTCTTCAATCGCTAAAAGATGTTTAGCGGTCGGATAACCTTTATGTTTATCGAACCCATATTGTGGATAGCGCTCGTGTAATTCTCGCATTTGCTGGTCTCTGTAAACCTTCGCCAAAATCGAAGCTGCACTGATTTCCATTACTTTGTCATCGCCTTTTACGACGGCTTCACAGTGACCACTTACTTTAGGGCAACGGTTACCGTCGATATAAAGGTATGAAAATTGGATTTCCCGCGCTTGCAACTGTTGCACCGCACGTTGCATCGCCAGCATTGTCGCGTGCAAAATATTTAATTCATCAATTTCTTGAG
>CAZVPH010000190.1:0-4376 GCA_964628125.1 uncultured Thiosulfatimonas sp.
GGCGTGGATAATGTCCAGCGGCGATAAACCTTCTTGCAGTTGGCCACGGACATTTGAGACGATGTGATGAACGTGCTCGTAGCTTTCAACCACCATTAACTCATTGACTTCGACGGTACCCGGTTTACTGATACGGCCTATATCATTACGTTCTAAATCGATGAGCATAATGTGCTCTGCACGCTCTTTGGGGTCGGCGATCAACTCGGCGATCAGGGCGTTGTCGGTGGCCAAATCTGGACTGCGCTTTCGCGTGCCCGCAATCGGACGGGTTTCGACCCACGGTGCTTGATACTTTACCAAGCGTTCTGGCGATGAGCTGATCACTTGCCAGGCCTGGTCATTGGCGTCTTTAAAGCAAGCCAAGGCGGCAAACGGCGCAGGGTTCGATCGACGTAACGCACGATAAACCGCCAGATAATCAGTCTGTTTATCCAGAGTCACTTGCCATTGGCGTGACAGATTCACTTGAAAGACATCGCCCGAAAGGATGTACTCCTTGATGCTATCCACCCCTTGTAGATACTTCAGCTCGGGCTCTTCGATGGCGTCCAATGCTTGGATGGGAGTGCACACAGTGTTAAGGCGTAACGCCTGTTGGAGATCGGTTTGCAGCTCATCGAATAGGTGTGCAAACTCTTTTTCTGCAACCAAAGTCACTTTTCTCGGCGTCTGTTGAGTCGCGTGTTCGATGATAATTGCCACGGGTATCCGTGTCAAAATCGCGAGTGGGAATTCGGATTTGGGTAACTCTAATACCGGCTCAACCACTTGCGCATAATCGTAACTAAAATAAGCAAACCAGCCACCGGTAAAAGGCAAATCGTTGTTTTGACTGTCTGCGTTCTCTTGCGAAAGCTTTAAGGTTGAAAATGCCTGTGTCGCATGCGTAAGAAACGCCTCTTTATCCGTTAGGTCGTTAAGCTGTAACGTCTCTTGCGGGTAGGCAAACAAGATATCAAACTCACCTAAGCCACCTTGCGCTACGCTCTCTAACAAAAAGGGATAACGCTGCGGATTTAACTCATGTAATTTTGACAAATCCAACGGAAGCAAATCTGGGTTAAACGTCGGGTCCGAAAACAGATCAGAGACCGAAAGTGTCTTCAACGCTGTTGAGTTATCGCGCGAATTGTTTTGATTACGGCTGGCATTGGACATAGTGCTTTAAGCCTTAAGTGTGTTTCATGGCGGCGTTATGCGTGACCATGAATGCGAGGGTGCAAACGTGCATTTAAACGTGCACCCTTTTGCTTCATTAAATTTTACCCAGGACTAAGGTTGCATTGGTGCCGCCAAATCCAAACGAGTTGGACAGCGCATAGTCAAAAGTTGCATCCCGCGCTTCACCGGCGACGTAATCTAAATCACACCCTTCATCCGGGTTTTCAAGATTGATGGTCGGCGGCAACATTTGGTGTTTCAACGCTAAGGCGGTAAACACCGCTTCCATCGCGCCTGCGGCCCCTAACGCATGCCCGGTCATCGACTTGGTTGAGCTCATGGTTAAGTTGTAGGCGTGGGCACCGAAGGTCGTTTTAACCGCGCTGGTTTCGCACAGATCGCCTGCCGGGGTTGAGGTGCCGTGCGCGTTAATATAGCCAATTTTAGTTGGATCAATTTTTGCGTTGTTTAATGCCGTGGCCATACAGCGCGCTGCGCCTTCGCCACCGGCGGACGGCAGCGTCATGTGATAAGCGTCACCACTCATCCCAAAGCCTAAGACTTCGGCGTAGATGGTGGCACCACGCGCTTTGGCATGCTCATATTCTTCCAACACCACCGCGCCGGCACCATCGCTTAAGACAAAACCATCACGGTCCTTATCCCAAGGACGACTGGCCGCTTGCGGGTCGTCATTGCGCGTCGACAACGCCCGCGCGGCTGCAAAGCCTGCCAAACCTAACTCGGTCGTGGCGTGTTCGGCACCGCCAGCGATCATCACGTCGACGTCGCCATACTCAATCATGCGCGCTGCATCGCCGATGCTGTGTGTACCGCTGGCACACGCGGTTGCAATCGCCATGTTTGGTCCTTTAAGACCAAACATAATTGAGAGATTACCTGAGATCATATTTACGATGGAGCTGGGAACAAAGAACGGAGAGACACGGCGTGGGCCGGATTTGAGAGCGATACTGTGTTGCGCTTCAATCGAACCAATCCCACCAATGCCCGAGCCCATTGAGACACCGATACGGAATGCATTGTCCTCGGTCACTTCAAGGCCCGAATCACGAATGGCTTGCGCGCCTGCAGCAATGCCATAGTGGATAAATGGGTCCATTTTTTTTACGTCTTTAGGCGTTATATACTCGGTTGGGTCAAAACCTTTTAGAACACCACCAAATTTAACGGAAAAAGCGTCCGTCTCAAACTTGGTTAAGTAATCAATGCCGCTTTTACCTGCGAGCAGATTATCCCAGTTCTCTTGAACGGTTAACCCGACCGCAGACAATGCCCCCACTCCCGTAATTACAACTCGACGCTTGCTCAAAGTAACACCCTCTTTCAATTCTTTTAAATTTTAATGTTTAACGTGTGCTGGATAATTTTATAACGTTTAGACCGTTTTACTGCGACGGAAAACAGTTTGTAGAGAATAATGGCTAACACTCGACGGCTTTACGCTCTGCAAACTATTTTATCAGGCTTAAATCACACCCTTAAAAAGGATGACTGGCACTCAATTGAATTGAACACACCTTGATTTAAACGATTAAGCGATCACACGCCAGTATCCTAGTCTACATACAAAAAAAGCCGTAATATTACGGCTTTTTTTACAGTACGTGACTGAACCTAAGCGTTATAGGTTCGCTTCAACGTACGCAGTTGCTTGCGCTAATGTAGAGATGTTCTCAGCTTCTTCATCAGGAATTTCGCAATCAAACTCTTCTTCTAGGGCCATAACTAGTTCAACCGTGTCTAGAGAATCTGCTCCTAAATCATCTACGAAAGATGCATCTGGTGTGACTTGATCTTCTTCAACACCCAGTTGTTCAACAACAATTTTCTTTACACGTTCTTCAATACCGCTCATGGAGTTCTCCAGTTTTTATAAGATTAGAGCCCTTTGCTCAAAGTCATAAACGGCTAAAAATGATGAGGGTTTTATCACGGTCGCTGTGCCTTTTAAAGACCTTAACGTAGCCATAAAACTCTCTTCATTTTTCTCGCGTCTCTGTTTGTTACAAAGGTCTCATGTTAAATGAATTATTAATTTTGACGTATTTTCGCTCTATAGCGCGAATTTTTCAAGCTTTAAAAACAAATAGTTCAGCATTTGCACTTAGAAGCCCTGCTTAAGCCTTAAAACGGTTCATTAATTCTTCCTTAGCCGTTTTAAATCTGGTCGTTAGACCATGTACATGCCGCCGTTGATATTCAGCGTCTGGCCGGTGATGTATGCACCGCCGTCGCCCGCTAAATACGTCACCGCTTTTGCGATGTCTTCTGGCTTACCTAAACTCTGTAAAGGAATTTGTGCGGTCAGCGCTGCACGCTGTTCCTCTGGTAAATCCTTGGTCATGTCGGTGTCAATAAAGCCGGGGGCTACAGTGTTTACAGTGATGTTGCGTCCACCAACTTCACGGGCTAAAGACTTGCTGAAACCAATCACGCCAGCTTTAGTGGCTGCGTAGTTGGTTTGACCTGCATTGCCCATCACGCCAACGACTGAGGCGATATTGATGATACGCCCCCCTTTGGCTTTCATCATGCCACGCAGACACGCCTTACTCATGCGGAAGACCGACGTTAAGTTGGTCTGAATAATATCATCCCACTCGTCGTCTTTCATGCGCATCAGTAAATTATCGCGGGTAATTCCAGCATTATTCACCAAGATTGTGGGCACGCCGAACTCTTGCGTGGTTTCGGCCAGTATGCAGGTAATTGCCTCAGCATCGGTTACATTCAAACATTTACCAGCGCCTAACGCGCCTGCTTCTTTTAGGTAGGCGGATATATTCTCAGCGCCTGACTCGGACGTGGCGGTTCCGATGACGGTTGCGCCCTGTGACGCTAAGTCTAAAGCGATCGCTTTGCCTATTCCACGACTGGCACCTGTCACAAATGCAATTTTTCCTGTTAGCATGTTTTTCAACCTATATTATTAGATATCTTTTGTATGTCTATTTACGTGTCTATTTACGTGTTCTTTATATGTCTTTGAAATCGTTACGCTCTTCGAGTTTTTTGAATGACTTCACAAAACCAGTGGCCACCTGTCGGTAGCGCGACATTCGTTGCTCTACAATCTGCAGTGCGTTTCTTGTAAGTTAACCAATTGATTCTATCAACTTATACCGTTGGTTTTTAGGAATTCATTCATTATAAGCCGATTATAGAGTGCTTAAAGCTTTTTCCAGACT
>CAZVPH010000191.1:0-4347 GCA_964628125.1 uncultured Thiosulfatimonas sp.
TGGGGTAGGTGCGGTGCAAAACCGTCTTGAGTACACCATTGCTAACTTACAAAACGTGAGTGAGAACATCTCAGCGGCTCGTTCAGGCATTGAAGATACCGACTTTGCGAAAGAGAGTGCGGCTCTAGCCAGAGACCAGGTTCTACAGCAAGCAGGTATGAGTATGCTTAGCCAAGCCAACCAATCCACGCAAAACGTCTTAGCTCTTTTACGATAAGAGTTAAGGTCGCGTGACATTAATCAGGAGAAATTGATATGGATATAAAAACAACTTCTATGTCAATGCCTGCTCTTAGTACCAGTTCTCTACAGCCAGGCAACAAACCTGCTGTAGAGGTGCCAAAACAGCAGCAAACACCACCCATTGTCACTACGGCTCAGAAAGCGTCGGCTCTCGAACAAGTTACACAGGTTAATTCAAAACTTGAGCAACTTGGAATGGGAGTCGCTTTCTCAATCGACGAAGGCACGCAATCCCAGGTGCTAAAAGTGATAGACAGAGTGACAAACGAGGTGATTAAACAGTACCCAAACGAAGGCTCGCTTGAGATGATGAAAAACATTCAAAGCTACCTGGAGTCGGTACAAAAAGGTGGGATGGCTGATAAAGAAGGTTTGACAGGCTCTTTAATAAGTGAAATCATATAGATATATGTAACTTCATGGTTTAAGGGGGCTGTATGGTACAGTTGCAAAATATACAATCGAACAGTGTCTTAAGCAATGCATCAAATAACCTGAAAAATCCAGCATCCACTTCTGCCGTCAACTCGGCCTTTCAAGCGACGACTTCCAGCGATTTGCAAGCAAATAGTTTGGATGGCGCTGCCCTAAAAACTGAGCAAAGCAGAGTTGCAACAGAAAACCGTAAACCAGTAGAAACCATTGAGCCAACGACTAGAGCGGTGGATTCAGCGGAATTAGATTCATTAACGATGAGTTTAAATACACAATTCGAAAAGCTTCAAAATTATGTGAAGTTTGAACGAGATGAAAGCTCCCAGAATATGGTTGTTTTTGTAAAAAACAGTGAAACTAACGAAGTTATTCGTCAGATTCCAACCCAAGAATTCTTAGCCATTTCTAAAAATATCAATGAATATATAGAGATGCGCCAGCAGTTATCTGAAAAGATATCGCCACCCGTTGGGTTGTTTACCAACGAGACTGCATAAAAGTGGCCCCTTTCCCTTGTGTGTTTAGCGGCCTTTTGGCCGCTTTTTTTATGCCTATAGATTTGCTAGGCAATCTAACGCATCAACCCAATAAAAAATCTATTCATGGCCCATAACTTGCAAGCGTTAGCAGTGATGAGCCTCGATGCTTTTTTAAAGTGCGTTTTCTAAAGTTTGTGTCGCATATGCCGATACCTTTATTAGAAGAACAAATATAATAGACTTAGATTTTTGGCGCTCGACAGACCGATAGCGCGAAGAGATAAAATAAAGTCCTAGTTGACCAGGAGCCCATCATGGCAAACGAAATTGGAAGCACGTTATTAAACTCTCTGACAAAGAGCACTTTTGATATTGGCAATATGGCGAAAGTCCTTGCCGAATCAAGTGTTGCCGGAGCAAAAGCTGCGCTGGACACAAAAGAGCTGAAAGCCAGCACAGAGCTGAATGCATTGACCTATTTAGAGTCAAACATGAAAGCGTTCCAGAGTTATTTGTCAGACTTGTCGTCGCCAAAGGTATTTCAATCTCGTGGTGTTACGTCAACGGATGAAAGCGTGGTCTCTGTTCAGGCAGGCGGCGCTGCGGTAACGGGGTCTTACAACATAATCTCTAAGCAGTTAGCGCAGTCTCACACCTTGGTGGCGAATAAAACCTACAGCTCGGCATCGGATACGATTTCGATGGGGACCTTAAATATCGGCGTGGGTGGCCAGAGCAAAGAGATCGTTATTGATGCTTCGAATAATACGCTGCTAGGCTTACAGAACATAATTAATAACGGCGATTACGGCGTGAATGCCGCCATTGTGAATAATGGCGGACAGTATCAAATTATGTTCTCATCGAAAAGCACCGGTGCGGCCTCTGAGATCTCTTTAAGCGGCATAACTGATTTTGACACCGGCGGCATCACGACGACTTCGGCAGCACAAGATGCATTGATGTCCATTAACGGCTTAACCCTTTCAAACAGTACTAATAATTTTGACGACGTGATTGATGGTTTAAGTATTCAACTGAAATCTGTCTCTGCGGTCAGTCAAAGCATTGGCGTAACGTCGGATTCGCAAAAAATTGTCGACACGGTCGCCAGCTTTGTTGAAGTTTATAATCAGTTAGATACAATTTTGGGCGATCTTGGTTCTTATAAACCTTTAACGCCTGAGCAGAAAGAGCAGTCTGAGTTTGACTTTTTTGGTGATATGGCGGGCAGCTCGTTGTTAAGAGATTTAAAACAGCAGATTAGAGGCGCGCTCGGTGGTGCAATTTCCGAGCTATCAGGCCCAAATACCTTGGCGGCCGCAGGCATTGAGTTTGATAAAAAAGGCCAGATGACCTTGGATACAGGTGTATTGCAAAATCTAGTCACAAACAATTTAGATGGTTTGGGTGCGCTGTTTTCAAAAGGCGGTTCAAATGCGGATCCGTTAATTAACGTCATTGGTGGTAACGACAGAACGCAGGCGGGCAGTTATGATATTAACGTGAGTCAGCTTGCGACCAGAGCAACGGTTTCGGGGGGGGCAGTAAATTATGCACCTGGCGAATACCGTGTCAGCGGTGACCGTGTGACGGACCCGGTGAGTTCATTAGCGATTGCGACCGGAGCAGCGTTAGATCTGTCTGTTAATGGTGCACCAGCCATTTCGATTGCGCTGACAGCCGGTGAGTATTCGAGTAAAGAAGCCGCTGCCGCGCAGATGCAACTCGACATTAATACGGCACTCGGCGGTGGCTCATCGGTCACGGTTGGTTACGACGCTTCACAATCGCGTTATAAAATAACGACTGCTGACGGAGATATGCAATTAACCAATGCGGTTAACCTGGGAAATCAAGGTTTTTCTGGCAACTCAGCTTATGCAGGAGAACAACTGGTTAACTTATCGACGGCAGCCAGCTTTGATGTCTCTATTAATGGTTCGGCCACCGCCACCGCAAGTGTTGCTGCGGGTAAATATACGCTGCAAGAACTGTCAGAAAGAGTGCAGAATAACATTAATAGGTTGAGCGAAGTTGTGGCCGTAGGCGGTAAAGTCAGTGTGTCCACCGAAGGTGGGGTCCTAGGGATTACGTCAGACCGTTTTGGGTTTGCCTCCAACGTTACACTCTCAAATTTTTCAGGGTTGGGAGACGTGGGGTTAGCGTCTAACTTAAATGGTGCAGGTCAAAATTTAGACGGCACGATTACCACGGCCGCCGGTACCTTGAGTATCGGGGCTTATGTAGACAGTGAAGACGGCCGTAAAGTCAAAGTTTCTGACTTCGCAGCGATTGGTGGTGAAGCGGCCGCCGTCAGAGGGTTGGAGTTTGAAGTGCTGGGCGGTGCCGTTGGCGCTCGTGATAGCATTGTGTTTTCACAAGGTTTTGCAAGCCGTTTAGATGAAACGATTAAACGTCTATTTGAAGATGAGAACGGCCTTGTTGCACAAAGAATGGAGTCATTGACCAACAAAACCGATTCTTATGAAGAAAAGCGTGAAACCTTAGACGCACGTTATGACAAACTGTTGCTTAAGTACCAAATGCAATTTGCAACACTGCAGTCATTGCTTTCAAGTGCCGATGGGACGCGTGATTTTTTAACCGCAACCTTTTCAAACAATAACAACAACAATCGATAAATAAAAACCTTTACAGAGCCGATGGTTTTACAGCGGTTCTGTAATAACTCTACACTCTAATTTTTGTAAGCAGTGTCATAGGATTTAGTGATGAATTTAGCCCTTAAAAAGCAGTTTATTAAGCAGTATGCCAGCAACTATATTGAAACCGCTGTGTCGGAAGCCTCACCGCATAAGCTGGTTGAAATGCTGTACGCGGGCGCCATTAAAAACATGAACCTGGCCAAGGTGTTCATGGCGCAGAAAAACTTTGAAAAAAAATCCGAACACATTAATAAAGCTCTGTCGATTATCAACGCTTTAAGAGCCGGTGTTGAGCTGGAAAAAGGAGGAGAGGTTGCTGAGAATCTCTATCGTGTGTACGACTATTGCTATCGACGTCTTTTAACGGCCTCTTCTAAAAATGATGCAGCAGCGATTGACGAGGTTTTAGGGCATATTACTGGAATTAATGAGGCCTGGATGGAAATGCCTGAAAACATCAAGCGTGTATCCAAAGCACAAATAGACCAAATGAGTGTTTAATTAATGCAACCTTTGGAAAT
>CAZVPH010000192.1:0-4340 GCA_964628125.1 uncultured Thiosulfatimonas sp.
CGGCGCGAATAGATAAATTTTGAAGAGAGAGCATGCTTGAGGTTTCCTTGACCGCGTTAACTGGCTTTGTCACGTTAACCGTATACATTATCTGTGTGTTTTTATTTGCGAGTTATTCGCATATTGTTCGCGTATTATCTGTACGTTTTTTTCAACCTTCGATGAGCTGGCCATCCGAGAGCGTAAGCTGCCTGTCCATTTTAGCCGCGAGCTCTAAATCATGGGTGACAATTAAAATCGCTGTTTGAAACTCCTGATTCAGTTCCAGTAAAAGATTAAAGACTTGATTGGCGGCACTGTGATCTAAATTGCCCGTCGGTTCATCGGCAAGAATGCACTTTGGTTCAGTAATCAGCGCACGAGCGATGGCAACTCTTTGGCGCTCGCCTCCCGACAATTCACTGGGTTTATGGTCCATTCGCGCACTCAAACCGACACGCTCTAACAGCGCCTTCGCTTTGCGCTGTGCCGTTGCGTGGTTCGTTCGACGAATGCGCAATGGCATCATCACGTTTTCCAAAGCCGTCAGTTCTGGCAACAGATGGTGGAATTGATAGACAAACCCCATGTATTGATTACGTAAACGTCCACGTTTAGCCTCGGTTTCTGTTGAAAACGGCGCTGAGTTCAATTGAACCACTCCGGAATCCGGTGTATCTAAGCCCGCAAGTACGTGCAACAAGGTACTTTTACCCGACCCTGACGCACCAATAATGGCGATTTTCTCACCTGCGTGTAGGCTCAAGTCCACCTTAGAAAACACTGAGGTTTGAATAATGCCTTCGTGGTAGGTTTTCGACAACTGTGTCGCGTGTAACACCAAATTACTCATAACGTAACGCCTCTGCGGGTTGTACTTTTGAGGCTTTTCGAGCCGGGTATAAAGTCGCCAGCAATGTCAGGCCAAATGCGATGCTGGTCACATACCACACATCCATCCACTCTACTTTTGAAGGCACTTTGCTGATGTAATAGACGTCCGCTGGGAAAAACTGAATGCCCAGCAATGACTCAATGACCGGCACAATCACATCAATATTCAGCGCCAGACTCAAGCCCCCAGCCAGGCCTAAAATTGCGCCCAAAAAGCCAATCACTAAGCCTTGAATAATAAAGATCATTTGAATACTGGCCGGCGTCGCACCAATAGTGCGCAAAACTGCAATATCGCCCTGTTTGTCAGTGACCACCATCACCATGGTTGAGACAATGTTAAAGGTGGCGACCATAATAATCAGCGCCAAGACAATAAACATCATCTTTTTCTCCATCTCGATTGCTCTGAAAAAATTAGCGTGCTGTTGCGTCCAGTCTCGAATATACAAGGTTTCTTGAGCAACTTGTGCGAGTTGGGCTTTCACCCTGCCGACTAAAAACATGTCGTCTAACTTAATTTGTAGAGCCCCAACAGAGTCGCCGTATTTAAAAAGCTTTTTGGCGTCTTCAATGTGCATAATCGCTAAGCCGCTGTCGTACTCGTACATGCCCGCTTCAAACAATCCAACCACGGTAAAGCGCTTAATGCGTGGAACAATCCCGACCGGTGAGACACTGCCTTGTGGCGCAATTAAGGTCACTTTATCGCCGACACCCACCCCTAAACTCAGCGCCAGCTCACTGCCTAAAATAATGCGATATTCAGCAGGTTCTAAATCGGACAATCGGCCATAGAGCATTTTGCTGTCAATGTCCGCGACTTGATTTTCAAACTCGGGCAGAACACCTCTTATTGCTGCGCCTTTTACAAGGTTGCCGTTGGTGAGCATTCCCTGCTCCATGATGTTGGGAGCCGCGCCTTCGACGTGCGGTTGGTCAATCATCTCACTGTAGAGTCGCTCCCAGTTATCGAGACGACTGTGCGACTGACTGATGGTCATGTGCGCAGTCATCCCTAAGATACGCTCACGTAACTCTTCTTGAAAACCATTCATAATCGATAAAATAGTGATAAGGGCCGTCACACCTAGCGCAATTCCCAGCATCGATGAAAAAGAGATAAATGAGATAAAGCCATTACGTCTTTTGGCGCGCGTGTAGCGAAGCCCTAACAGAAGTTCATACGGGAGTTTAAACATAGTTAACCTAATGTAAGTGTCATGATGTGGCGATGAGCGGTTCAATCTATTGAATCACAGTATTTGAGCCATAGCATTGAGTTTTAAATTCAAACAGTTTGAGATTTCGAGGTTTTAAAGCCTATCTTTATAAGAGATAAAAACTGGTAATTCGATATTATAAACAATGGCCCAAACGCGAATTAACAGCGTAATAACAATCGAAATAACCACCGAATAAACGAGTGACAATCCCAGCGCGTCCAGCGTTAAAAATGTGCTTGCACCAATAAAAGAGGCGGTTGCATAAATCTCTTTACGAAAGACAAGAGGGACTTCTCCCACCAGAACATCGCGAATAATGCCACCGACCACGCCAGTCATCACACCAGTCATAATCGCGATAGGGTCTGAGAACCCCAAAGCCATGGCTTTTTGTGTGCCGATGACCGTAAATACCGCTAATCCGAGCGCATCTAAAAACAGTAAAAGTTTCACCGGCAAACGCTTATAGCGCGCTAAAAAGAAGAGCAAAATCGCCGTAATGACGACTAGATAGATATAAAGATCTTGCTGAGTCCAAAACACCGGTGCATCAATAATTAGATCTCTCAAGGTCCCGCCGCCAATGGCGGTGACCATTGCGATCACAATCGCCCCAAACAGATCCAGTTCTTTACGCCGGGCAGCCAAAAGCCCCGTCACCGCAAATACAACGGTTCCAAGAAGGTCCAATGAATAAAGTGTCTGAGTCAATGCCATAGCGAGCATATTATAAACGAGCGTGCACAAAAAACCCTCATTTAAGAGGGCTTTTTTACTTTAAAAATAACGCACCGGCTACTTATCAGATTTGAGGCGGTTGATACCTAACATCTTCATCATGTATTTTTGATAGATAGGCTCGGAGTTACCGGCTTTCATGTTACGGATGAAGTATTTTTCAAACGCAATTTTAGCCAAATGCACCCATTTACCTTTTTTCGCCCAGGTCAAGTTACGTGGTGGAATTTGTGGCAGCGCCACAAATGCAGCACCAGTATCCCCCATGTCGGCTAAACAGACGGTATTCCAAGTCGGCTCTGCAGTTGGCTCTTCGCCCTTCAGGTTACTCTCTATATTATGGCAAATTGCAGTCACCATTGACTCAATCATCAAACCTGTTTTTGGCGTACCACACGGCACAGGACACGTGGTGTCGACGGGTGGGATTGCAATTCCAACTCCCAATGCATAAATATTATGATAAGCCGGGTTACGGCTTAATTCATCCACCTTAACAAATCCAAGAGGATTCACTAACGGCCCTCCCATTTTTGCAGGATCAGGATCGACCATATCCATCAAGAACTTAGAGCCTTTAAAGGATGGCAACATCATTGAGTATTTGAACGGCAGTTCGTGTTGGTCAATGACGTCGCCACGATTGTTGTATTCGTCGACATACATCATATCTTCTGTAATCTTAGTGACCTTGGCGTTGCAAATCCAATGGATATGACGGTTACGTAACTCAGACTCCATCAAGCCTTTAGAGTCGCCCACGCCTCCAAGCCCTAAGTGACCAATGTAGGGTTCTGCGGTGACAAAGGTCATGGGAACTTGACTGCGTAACTTACGCTTACGCAAGTCCGTCTCCATAATCATCCCAAACTCATAAGCAGGTCCAAAACAGGAAGCGCCTTGAACCGCACCAACCACGATCGGACCAGGATCCTTACAAAACTCTTCCCACTCATCATAGGCTTCAACAGAGTGGGCGGTTGAACAGACAGAGACTGTGTTACCGCCGTGACTCTTAGGCCCAAAACCTTCAATTGCATCAAATGCAAGCGCAGGACCAGTGGCTAAAACAAGGTAGTCATACGCCATCTCTGAACCATCGGATAGGGTAATTTTATTGGTTTCTGGGTCAAGTCCAACACAGGTTTGGTTGTAAAACTCAATGCCTTTACGCGTTAAATAAGGCTCTAGCTTAAAAGAGATGTCTTCCGCTTTACGCCAGCCCACCGCAACCCAAGGGTTTGAGGGAATGAAGTTAAACTCGTCGGTATTGCTGACCACCTTAACCGTATGCCCTTTGTCTAAGTGTTTACGAACATCATACGCCATTGGTAAGCCACCGGTGCTTGCGCCTACTATTACAACTGTTGCCATGTTTTAACCTCTTGTCTTCTTTTTAAATGTTTTCTTTTACATATCGTTTACGTGGTGTATTTTCAAATGCATCAAAGCGATAACCGCCTACAGAAGGCTGGTCCGTAAATCCTGGACAGTAAATGTGTA
>CAZVPH010000193.1:0-4335 GCA_964628125.1 uncultured Thiosulfatimonas sp.
ATCTAACTCATGAATGGTCATGTCCAGCAGGGCCGCCATCTGATCGATGAAGGCACCGGTTCCGCCGGCACAGCTGCCATTCATGCGAGCGTCAGCTCCGCCTTCAAAAAATATCACCTTAGCGTCTTCACCGCCGTCGTCGGTCATCTTAAAGATGCCGATTGGGCGACAGCGAATCACGGAGCCAACCAGTAGTGGGTGTGGTGTAACCACTAGAACATCTACTGGGTCGCCATCGTCTGACAGTGTGTCGTTAATGTAACCGTAGTTAGCAGGGTAGGACATAGTCGCGCCCTGTAAACGGTCAACCCAAATCAAGTCGGTCTCTTTATCGACTTCGTATTTGATGGGCGCAGCAAATGCTGAAATTTCAATGATGACGTTGATGTCGTTTGGTAGATCTTGACCGGCTGGAACTGCAGAATAACCCATGGTGTAATGCCTTTTTGTAAGTTGGAAAATGTTTGGGGATTATATTTTTTGAACGAGGAAGCTTTGAGTGAGCGCAAAGACGCGACTTGCTTTAAAAGCAAAACACCCGCAGCTGCGGGTGTTTTATAACTCAGTCTGCTCAGGCTTTACTTATTATAGTAAGCAAATACTTTAGCCACTTCATTTTTAGAGCCTAGTACCACTGGAACGCGGTCGTGAATACCTTTTGGCTCAACGTCCATGATGTCCATGCGACCTGTCGAAGAAGCACCACCGGCTTGTTCAACAATCATCGACATTGGGTTGCCTTCATACATTAGACGAAGCTTACCGGCTTTTGATGGGTCACGGCTGTCATATGGGTACATGAAGATACCACCACGAATAAGAATACGGTGAACTTCTGCCACCATAGAAGCCACCCAGCGCATATTGTAACGCTTGCCTAAAGGACCTTCTTCACCTTGTAAACAGTCGTCAATGTACTGCTTCATTTCAGGTTCCCAGAAACGTTGGTTAGACATGTTGATGGCAAATTCCGCAGTATCGTGAGGAATTTGTAACATTGGCTTAGTAAGAACAAACTCACCAATGTTAGTGTCTAGCGTGAACAAGTTAACGCCGTTTCCTGTCGTGATTACTAACAATGAAGAAGGGCCGTACAGAACATAACCGGCAGCCACTTGCTTACGGCCATCTTGCAAGAAAACCTCTTGGTCCGCGCCTGTGCGATTGTCAGCAGGGGCTTCTAGAATAGAGAAGATTGTTCCAACAGAAAGGTTTACGTCAATGTTTGAAGAACCGTCTAAAGGATCAAATGTGACTAGGAACTTGCCATCCGCATGGCCTGCAATTGTGTAATCTTCTTCTTCTGAACCGACGCCTTTTACAAAAGGGTTGGCGCATAGAATATCTTTTAACAGGTCGTTTGAGATAACATCCAACATTTTTTGGGTTTCGCCCTGGATGTTTTCATCTTCTGTTGCGCCCAGGATTCCTGCTAACTCACCTTGGCCTAGCTTGTATGCAATGTCTTTACATGCAACCATAATGTCTTTGATAACAAGCTCTAATTCTGCTGAAGTGCCATCACTTGCTAATACTTGATCTAATCTTTTCATCGAGCTCTCTCTGCTGGTTTAAATTAAAAAATTGTAACGAATTTTAGAATTTTAACATGCTATAAACGTTTTTATCAATTCAAATCTTTTAAAGCGACTTGGCTAAGCCGGTTTTAGAGCGTTTAAAAGCGCTCTCCGGTTGTAAGGTTTAACGCAGTCTCTAAGCCGTGTATAATTCCTGAAAAAAGCTCAGGGCAAGATGAGTTTAAGCTGTTTACCAGAGACTTAATCGTTAGAGTCTTAAAAGGTTTTGACGTTGTTTCTTTGCGAAATACGCGTGCGTAATGTTGACGGTAAAAGGTTTGATGCAGTGTTTGCTTAATCGTTAAAACTATTCCCTGAAAACTATTTTATAAAAGCCCCATAACATTACATAAAATAAATTACACATAAAAAGAGTATTGAATGAGATTTATCGTTAAGTTGTTTCCAGAGATCATGATTAAAGGGACGTCCGTTAAGAAGAAAATGATCAGTCAGCTTGGTGATAATTTACGCACCTTGTTGCGACGTATTGATCGAGAGATCGTGGTTAAGCGATTCTGGGATAAAATCGAAGTCCAGACCGACGATGCGTTCAGTGAGTCGGTTCGTAAAGTGCTCAGTCAAACACCTGGGGTTGAGCAGTTTTTAGAAGTGGTTCAAACTGAAGTTGGTGAAGATTTGGCGTTGATTGCAGAAACGGTCGCGAAGCACGCGTTAGAGAGTATTCAGGGCAAAACGTTCGTCGTGCGCGCGAAACGCACAGGCACTCATACGTTTACCTCGTTTGAGTTGGAACGTTTTGTAGGCGGTTATCTCTTCGAAAATGGCGAGCCACTGGGCGTTGATTTGCGCACTCCAGACGTCAAAGTTGAATTTGAATTGCACCAAAAAACCTTAAACATGATTACTACGCGCCAAAAGGGCTTGGGTGGTTTTCCGTTGGGCACTCAGGGAGAGGTGCTCTCTTTGATGTCGGGAGGGTTTGATTCGACCGTCGCCAGCTACTTAACGATGAAACGTGGACTTAAAACACATTTTGTGTTTTTCAAGCTGGGCGGCGCGGCGCACGAAATCGGTGTGAAACAAGTGGCGCTGTATTTGTGGAGCCAGTTTGGAGCGTCGCATCGTGTCTCATTCATCACCGTGCCTTTTGAAGAGGTTGTGGCGGAGATTTTTCGTTCGACTCATGAAAGTTATATGGGGCTTACCTTAAAATGTTTAATGCTTCAAGCGTCGGAGAGAGTCGCCGAGCAGATGGGGATTGACGTCTTGGTGACTGGAGAAAGTGTCGCCCAGGTGAGCAGTCAGACACTTCGTAACCTGGCGGTGATAGACCGAGCGACGACGAAGCTGGTATTACGTCCATTGGCCACTATGAGCAAGCCAGAGATTGTCGCGATCGCCAATCAGATTGGAACCCGTCACTTTGCAGAGAGCATGCCTGAATATTGTGGCGTGATTTCAAACAATCCGGTTATCAGTGGTTCTTTTAAACGTATGGAAAAAGAGGCCTCACGCTTTAACTACGCTGTCCTGGACGCGGCCATTGAGCAGGCGAAAACCATTCCGGTTCACACGGTGATTGAGGATGTGAACCAAGCCGAAGTGGTTGAAGTGGTGAGCTCCTTGACACCAGAGATGCAGGTGATTGATATTCGCCGAGAAGAAGAGATTGCCGCAACGCCTCTTAAATTGGCTGGCGCATTAGAAGTGCCGTTTTATGAATTGAACCAGTATTTTAAGCCGCTAAAACCACACGGTAACTATGTTTTGTACTGCGACAAAGGTGTGATGAGTCAGCTGCATGCACAGTACTTGAGGGATACGGGCTTTACGAATGTACGAGTCTATAGGCCTTAGGCAGTGATTACGCAGTAACTTGCGTACTTTGTGCGAGTGTCCCGCTATTTATAGACGTCGTCGCTCGCTGTTTACACCAAATTGGTGTTGACCTCCACGAGTATCAAGTCTACGAGTATCACGACCACGGGTGTCAAGAGGCGGTATTTAGAACATTTTTATGTTCAGCTCCTTCTCTTGTACTCTCTTCCACCGCTTCAATATCCTCAATATCTTCAAATTCGTCCGTCTCGTCAAAAGCTTCGTAGGTTTCAAAGTGAGCACTTTTTATCAACTGCTTCTTTCTGGCCATCTCATAGGACGAGCGCACGCCAATCATTGTTTTTTGAATTTTAGTGACATAGTTCACGGTTTCATGACCGATAAATTGACGCGCAAGTATTTCAACATTGTAAAACCACTTGTGGGGGTCTAAACCACGGGCTTCAGTGTCTCTTTGCAGTTTTCGAATTCGTCCGGGCCCTGCGTTATAGGCGGCTAAAGAGAAGTTTATTTTATCCTCTTCAGAGTACTCTGGCCCTGAAAAGTAGAAGTCTCTAATAAAAGAAAGATACTTTACGCCTGCATGAATATTGTCTTCTAAGTTCTTTATATTGGGAATGCCAACCACTTTTGAGTTGGCCGTCGACTGTTTTATTTGCATAATCCCATAAGCACCGGCGGAGCTGGTAAGCGTCTGCTTATAACGTGACTCTTGGTACGCCTGAGCGGCGATTAAAAACCAATCGAAATCATAAAAGTCAGCGTATTTTTCAAAGTAGTATTGCAAGCAGGGAGTGGTGTTTAGCTCGGTTAATGAGAGTGGTTTATCAACCCAAAAGGTGTTTTTAAAATATTTCTTATAGGTACTGTTGCCCAAAAGACGCCCCGGGATTGCGTAGCTATAAATAAAGTCATTTAAGGATTATTCTATTTTTGTTGGACATGCAGGTATAGA
>CAZVPH010000194.1:0-4277 GCA_964628125.1 uncultured Thiosulfatimonas sp.
CTTTGCTAAAAACGCAGTGGCTACAAAACAGATTCAGTCATGAGCTATTGAACGTTTTTTGCTATAATAGACTTTTACCTCATCACTACTTTGTGGCAGGTCGGTAGCGAATTTCGTCTAAACCTTAAGAGGTTTAATGGCGTTAATAGCTTTCTTAAGACGATAAAAAAGGCAGCAGCGTCAAAGCGCTTGCCGTCAAAACCCGCTTAGAAACCAAGCATCATCGACCCGATTTACCCAAGTAGATAATTAAAAAGAGAAGCGACATGTCAGCCATCCCAACACCGTTAAATTTCACAGAAGGCGCTGCGAGCAAGGTTCGTGGCTTAATCGAAGATGAGCAAAATCCAAATCTGAAATTGAGAGTTTATATTTCTGGTGGTGGTTGTTCAGGCTTCTCTTACGGTTTTACCTTTGACGAGTCACAAAATGAAGATGACACCGTGGTCACAAAAGACACCGTGACACTTCTAGTCGATTCGATGAGCTTTCAGTACCTAGCAGGCGCCAAGATTGATTATCTTGAAGACCTTCAAGGTGCACGTTTTGTCATTGAAAACCCGAATGCAACCACTACGTGTGGCTGTGGCTCTTCGTTCAGTGTCTAATCTAAAAAATACTTATTTACTCAAGGTACCGTGCTTCAGATGATGCAATATATTCCAGGCTTAGCAGGCGTTCCGGCAACGGAGTCCAAAATTTCGTTTATTGATGGACAGAAAGGAATCCTGACCTATCGTGGTTATGATATCCAAGAGTTGGCAGAATACTCCTCGTTTGAAGAGACGACCCTGTTGCTATTGTTTGGCGAACTGCCAACCGCTGAAGAGCTGGAAAACTTTGACATTGAACTAAGGCACAACCGACGCGTTAAATATAATATTCGCGAGATTATGAAAAACCTGCCACCGACGACTCATCCTATGCACATGTTGCAAGTGGTGGTGGCGAGTCTGGCAAGTTTTTATCCGAGCACCGAGTACATGAAAGGGGCGACAGAAAACCAGGATTACATCAATTCGGTCACGGTAAAAATCATCGCTCACATGGGAACACTGGTCGCCATGTGGGAACACATGCGCAATGGCTACGACCCCATTGAGCCTCGCAAAGATTTGAACTACGCCGAGAACTTTCTCTACATGGTGACCGGTGAAGAACCGGATAAAAACTGGGCGCGTCTGTTGGATGCTATTTTCATTTTGCACGCCGAACACACTATTAATGCCTCAACCTTTACCACCATAGTCACCGGTTCGACCCTAGCCAACCCCTGTTCAGTCATCTCTGCGGCGATCGCTTCACTTTCAGGGCCGTTGCATGGGGGGGCTAACCAAAAAGTGATTGAGATGCTGGAAGAGATTGGCTCGCCTGAAAACGCCCGTGCTTACATTGAAGATAGGTTGGCTAAGAATCGCGTGATTTGGGGAATGGGGCACCGAGAGTACAAAACCAAAGACCCTAGAGCGACTATTCTGCAAAAGCTGTCTATGAAACTTTTAGAGGGAAAATCCGAAAAATTAAGCCAAGCATTTCAAACCGCGCTCGAAGTTGAGAAGGTCTGTGAGGAGCTGTTAGGCCATAAAGGGGTTTATCCCAACGTCGATTTCTACTCAGGGATTTTGTATAAAGAGATGGGGTTTGATGTCGGTATTTTCACCCCAATCTTTGCCGTGGCGCGTTCTGCGGGGTGGATGGCGCACTGGCGTGAGCAGCTGCAAAATAATAAAATATTTAGACCGACTCAAATCTACTCAGGCTCCGGAACACTCTGTTATCTTCCCGTCGAAGCTCGAGGCGCCCGTAAGACAACAGAGAAAGAGTGATGTTGTTCTATTGACGTGAACGAGTAGGAACCTGCAAAAGCTTCACAACTCTTTCTCATCTTCATCAAGAAGAGAGCGCTAAAAATCCCCGTTGAATCAGTGTTCAACGGGGATTTTTTGTTTGGAAAAAACTCTGATGTTTAAAGTTAAATGTCTCGGTCTGATACGCTTGAGGTTGGAGTTCAAGCTTTCTCAATAAATCTGAATTTAGTTCTAATCTCTTTTGACCAGGCCTGGTCACTGCCCGTTCTGTTTAATTTCAGGGTGCATTCTATTTAATGACGTGACAGGGAACTTAACAAGAGAATTAAGTTTTCTAGGTTTGTTAAGTGGCGGGCTTGCAAGAGGAAGGTTGATGAAAATATAAAAAGTGCCTAGGGTGTTAAGGCAACCAAACGCCACCGAGTATAGCGTCTCGTTTTGCGCCGGTTACGGCGGCAAGCGGAACACTCTTTTGGGCGATGCGCTGTTCTGCCAGCCAAGCGCACATCATCGCTTCAATGGCGTTGGGGTTAATCTGTTTACGCTCAGAGCTTTGCACAGAGTGGTTAGGCAGATGGTGTTGAATTCGTTCAATTAGATATTGGTTATAAGCACCGCCACCGACAATCCAAACAGTCGTGTTCTCAATAGTAGCCGGTTTGACAGCGTCAGTGAGCGGTTGCGATTGTTGTGTGATCTGTACCTGTTGAGCGATGCTGTAAGCGGTCAGTTCGCATAAGGTGCTGAGCAACTCTTGCTTAGAGAGTGTTGTAGAGGAGAGTTGTTCATAACGTGCTGCTTGAGCGTTTAACCAGTCGATGTTAAAGGTTTCTCGCCCGGTACTTTTTGGACTGGATTTTGAGAAGTAAGGGTGGGTGAGCAACTGACTTAAGAAAGCGGTGTTCACGGCCCCTTGGCGTGCTAAGTCGCCTTTTTCATCAAAGGGTTTGTCAAAATAGGCGTGGCAGATTTCGTCCATCAATGCGTTTCCGGGCCCGGTGTCATAGCCGAGAGGCGCTGCGTTGGGCTGCAAATAGCTGATATTGGCGATGCCGCCAATATTGACCACAAAGCAGGCCTGCTCACTTGCAAACAGTTGCTGGTGAAATGCGGGTGCAAAGGGCGCGCCTTGGCCCCCCAGCGCCATATCATCGACTCTAAAGTCGGCGACGGTCTGTATGCCGGTTGTTTTAGCAATCAAGGCTGGGTGGCCGATTTGCAGACTCATTGGAATCTGAGGGGCGTGATAAATTGTTTGGCCGTGACTGCCAATCGCCTGAATATCACCAGGCTTCAGTCCATTTTTTTTGAGCAGAGTGTGTGTGGTCTGTGAAAACTGAGCGGCAATGTCAAAAGAGAGCTGACAAAAATGTTCAAGCGTTAAAGTGGGAGTATCGTTTAGGGTGAGCAGCGAATGTTTGAGCGTTGATGGCAGAGAAGGGCTGATGAAATCCAGCAATTCAAATCTGCTGTTTGGTTGGATTCTCATGAGTGCCGCGTCAACGCCATCTGCACTGGTACCGGACATCAGGCCTATATAAAGGCTTGATTTAAGCACTACTCAAAGCTCCGAACCAGGTAGGTTTTGGTGTCTAAACGGTCCAGTTGCGACAGCAGTAAGTTCGCTCGTTTTTTGAACGCAATGCTGTATTTTTTATCGACCGGTCCCGCGTCAGGAAACTCCACTTTTAATGGGTCGACGTGCACGTCGTTAATACGGAATTCATAGTGTAAATGTGGTCCAGTGGCTAGTCCTGATTGGCCGATGTAACCAATGGTTTCACCCTGAGTGACATAACTGCCTTTTTTAAATTTCCCAAATCGCGACAGGTGGCCATATAGTGTCTGGTATTTACCGGCGTGCTGAACTTTAATGTATCGACCATAACCTGTTCCCCATCCTTGATAGACAATTTTACCGTTGCCGGTGACATGCACAGGGGTACCCACCGCGCCGGCGTAATCGACACCACGGTGCGAACGCCATTTTTTGAGGACAGGGTGATAGCGTTTCGGATTAAATCCAGAGGTGATGCGGACATAGTCAACCGGGCTGCGTAAAAAAGCTTTTTTAAGGTTTTTGCCTTTTTCGTCGTAGTAGCCTATGACTTCATCGCCGTCGCGCATGATAAACGCGTTATGGGGTTTAGTGCCCCTTTCAGTCGTAATCTGTGCGGCTAAAATGTCACCGTCTCCGATGTATTGACCGTTTAAATACTTCGCTTCATAGATCACCTTAAAGGTGTCACCATCACGCAATTCACGACCAAAGTCGATGTCCCAAGCGAATAGATCTGCTAGGTTCATGATGCTGCGTGGACTGAGTCCCGCTTTTTCTGCCGCCAGATAAAAGGCACCATTGATGGTCCCGACCACCGTCTCGGTACGGAACTCTACTTCAGCGATGTGTTCTTGAATATGATAACCGTTCGGAGTTTTTACCAGCTCGTAGGAGGTGATTTGTGATTT
>CAZVPH010000195.1:0-4268 GCA_964628125.1 uncultured Thiosulfatimonas sp.
CCCAGCATAGCGTTGTTGCCAAGCTCTGGATGGTCGTCTAAAGGCAAATGATAACCGAGTAGATTGATGTCATTCAGCAGGAGGGTTTTAATCCGCTTCTGCTTAAAGCCCACAATCTCTAAAGGTTCACTTTTCCAGAAATAGCCGTGATGAACCAAAATGGCATCGGCCTCCAACTCGACCGCTCTGTCCAGCAACGCTTGGCAGGCGGTCACTCCGGTGACAATGCGCTTAATCTCTGACTTACCCTCGACCTGCAAGCCATTCGGCGCGTAATCTTGGTATTGATCGATCGCTAAAAACTCGGCTAAATACGCCACTAACTCTGAACGTAACATCACATTGGCCTCCTATATCACAAAAAACTTGCCATTCAATAGACGAAAAAAAACCACCAGGCCTGGTCAGGTCGAGTGGTTCTCTGTCTGTTTCAAAGAGATCAAATTGGTTTCAATCACTTTTTAATTCGGTACCGAGCCGAGGCGGCGTGGGCATACAAGCCTTCGCCATCCGCTAAAATACCTGCAATGTGCCCTAGGGTGTTCGCCCCTTCGGCGGAGCACATAATCAAGCTAGAACGTTTTTGAAAGTCGTAAACGCCTAACGGTGATGAGAAACGTGCGGTTCTTGAGGTCGGCAACACGTGATTAGGTCCAGCGCAGTAATCGCCAATCGCTTCAGCAGTGTAACGTCCCATAAAAATAGCGCCGGCATGGCGAATTTTTGGCAATAACGCCTTCGGATCTTCCACAGAGAGCTCTAAATGCTCAGGCGCAATCAAGTTAATCATCTCCAGCGCTTGGCTTTCATCGTCGACCACAATAATGGCACCACGATCTTCTAAAGCCTTACGAATAATTGCGTGACGTGGCATGGTGGGCAATAAGCGATTCATGCTCTCATATACCTTGTCGGCAAATTCTGCGTCAGGAGTCACTAAAATAGATTGCGCGTCTTCGTCGTGTTCCGCTTGCGAAAACAGGTCAACCGCGATCCAATCCGGATTGGTTTTCCCGTCACAGTAAACCAGTATCTCTGAAGGACCGGCAATCATATCAATGCCGACCGTTCCAAACACCATGCGTTTGGCCGTCGCAACGTAAATATTACCGGGCCCGACAATTTTATCCACCGCAGGAACAGTCTCTGTGCCGTACGCCAAAGCCGCCACGGCCTGCGCGCCTCCCAATGTAAAGACGGCGTCGACGTCACAAATGGCCGCCGCCGCCAACACCATGTCATTCACCTCACCATCCGGCGTTGGTACGACCATAATTAAGGTTTCAACCCCAGCCACTTTGGCCGGAATCGCGTTCATAATCACCGATGAGGGATAGGCCGCTTTGCCGCCAGGAACATAAAGCCCCACGCTGTCTAAAGGCGTTACTTGCTGGCCGAGCATGGTGCCGTCGGCTTCCTCGTAGCTCCATGAACTTTGAACTTGTCTTTCGTGATAAACGCGCACACGCTGTGCAGCGATTTCCAACGCCTCACGTTGCTCTGCTGGAATGCGCTCTAAGGCTGCAAACAGACGCTCTTTTGAGATGTTTAATTCAGCGGCGGAGTTTAAGCTTAAACGGTCAAACTTCGCCGTGTATTCCAACAGGGCCGCATCGCCTTTTGAACGGACATTATTGACGACCTCTTTGACCACGTCATTAATTGACTCGTTAGAAACGGTTTCCCATGCAAGAAGTCTGTCCAACTCCTCTCTAAATCCCTCTGCATTGGCAGATAAACGACGAATATTAAGCATTTTGACTCTCGATAACTGATTTAAACTTTTGAACAATTTCATTAATTTGGTGAAACTTGGTCTTATACGCGTGCTGATTCACAATCAGACGTGAGCTGATGTCGGCGATGTGCTCCATCGGCACCAACCCATTTGCTCGTAAGGTGTTTCCAGTGTCCACTAAATCAACGATTCTGTCCGCCAAATCAATCAGGGGCGCAATTTCCATTGAACCGTACAGTTTGATTAAATCGACCTGCTCGCCCTTTTGAGCGTAGTAGGCCTGAGCGGACTTGAGATACTTGGTGGCGATTTTAAGACGGTGACCGTGCGGTTTCTCAAACTCAGGCCCCGCGACCATTAATTGACATTTGGCAATCTGCAAGTCCAGCAACTCATACAAGTTGTCATTAGGCGCTTCCATCAACACATCTTTACCAGCCACTCCGATGTCGGCAGCGCCGTGCGCGACATAGGTCGGCGCATCGGTTGCACGTACAATCAACAGGCGTACATTTGGATTATTGGTTGGCAAAATAAGCTTGCGGCTTTTGCTTGGGTCTTCTAAAGGCTCAATCCCCGCCGCTTCGAGCAGTGGCAGAGTGTCTTTGTAAATACGCCCTTTAGAGAGCGCAATCGTTAGCTGTTCATTCATAAGTTCATCAAATTTTTTAATGCATTCAAAATACGTTCAAAGAGTAGATCAGTGAAAGCAAGATGCTCATCTGACCTGGTAAAGAGGCACACGCATTAATCGGATAAACGATAAATGTGCGCGCCGATTTTATGGAATTTTTCTTCAATCAGTTCATAGCCTCGGTCAATGTGATACACGTGATTGACCACGGTTTCACCTTCGGCAACCAGGCCTGCTAGAATCAGGCTGGCCGATGCCCGTAGGTCAGTTGCCATGACAGGCGCGCCATAGAGTTTTTTAACACCGCGAATCGTCGCGGTATTGCCTTCAATCGAGATGTCCGCGCCCATTCTGGCCAACTCTGAAACGTGCATAAAGCGATTTTCAAAAATGGTTTCCTGAATGGTAGAGACGCCGTCAGCCAAGGTGTTCATCACTAAAAATTGCGCTTGCATATCGGTAGGAAACAACGGGTAAGGGTCGGTAATGATATTCACCGGTTTCAGCGCGCGATTACGCATGTCTAAGGTAATGGTGTCGGCGGTGCAAACAATGTCGGCTCCCGCTTCGGTAAACTTATCCAACACCGCCGTTAGGTGGTCGGGGTTCACTTTAGTCACGGTTAATTTACTTTTGGTGATGGCCGCCGCCGCCAAATAGGTCCCCGCTTCAATCCGGTCGGGAATGACGGAGTATTCAACCCCCATCAAACGCTCGACGCCCTCAACGACCAGCGTACTGGTGCCCAAGCCGGATATTTTCGCGCCCATTTTATTTAGGAATTCGGCTAAGTCCGTCACTTCCGGTTCACGCGCGGCGTTCCTTAAGTAAGTCGTACCTTCTGCCAGCACTGCCGCCATCAATAAGTTTTCGGTCCCCGTCACCGTCACCGGCGTCATGGAGATGTCTGCGCCCTTTAGGCGTCCATTAGATTTAGCAATGATATAACCTTGCTCAACCTGAATGTCCGCGCCCATCTTTTGCATCCCACGAATATGGATATCCACCGGGCGAGAACCAATCGCGCAACCGCCTGGTAGAGAGACTTTGGCTTCACCAAAACGTCCTAACAGTGGGCCTAAGACTAAAATAGAGGCGCGCATGGTGTTGACCAAATCGTAAGGCGCTTCTTTAGAGGTCAGATGACTGGCGTCCAATTCGATATTAAGATGCTCATCAAACAGCACCTCAACTCCCATAGACGCTAACAGCTGGATGGAGGTGGTGACGTCCATTAAGTGCGGAACATTAGAGAGTTTGGTCGGCGTTTCCGCCAGCAAACACCCCATTAAAATAGGCAGAGCGGCATTTTTAGCCCCCGAGATTTCAACACTGCCGGAGAGCTCGCCTTGGCAACTTACTACTAATTTATCCATAAATTTTGCTTTAATCTGCTTTGGTATTGTTAAGCGCTTTCTGGGTCGCGGTTTTGGTCTTACGCAGTCCGCGTTTTAATCGACAGCGCATGCAACTCGCCATTGGCGAACTGCTCTTTAAACACATCATTCACCATACGATGGCACTTGATTGGAGAGAGGCCTGCAAAACTTGGACTGATCACAACAATGGTTGACGTGCAATCGGCACCACTGGTTTCAACTTGACTGTTCGGAATGGCGGCTTCAATCATTTTTTTAATGGTCTCTGGAGACATCGAACTTACTCCTAAAAATTATTGGCGTATTTTAACGCCTTTGTGCAATAAAATCAGATTTATCGCCGATACAATAATGAGAAACAGCAGGGTCACCGACAAACTTAAGTAAACCGAGACATCGGACTGCCCAAAGAACCCATAACGGAATCCATCCACCATATAGAAAAACGGGTTAAACTGCGAGACGCTCTGCCAAACACCCGGTAAGGCATGAATCGAATAAAAAACCCCGCTTAAAA
>CAZVPH010000196.1:0-4235 GCA_964628125.1 uncultured Thiosulfatimonas sp.
CTTTATTTATACGCCAGCGCTCTTATTTGGCGAAAAATACAGAGCAGCGCTACGGTAGATATTCGCATCCGAGTGATTCAAATCGCGACCGTCGCCACCCTTTTCCACCTTTACGCTCTTAGCCAAACCTTATGGATTAATGACGGCATTCACTTTCATTTTGGCAATGCTCTCTCATTAATTGCCTTGGTTGGCAGCAGTATTTTATTAGTCACCAATCTGAATAAAAACACAGAAACTTTAGGGATATTTATCTATCCGCTCGCCGCCATCAGCACTTTAATCCCGCTGGCAATTGCCAATGTGACCCCAATTTCCTTTAAAATTGGCAGCCACGTTCTAATCTCGATTACTGCTTACAGCATTATGGGGATCGCTGCTGCGCAAGCGATTTTATATGCCATTCAAGAGCGCCGCTTCCGCACCAAGCAACTGTCGCGCCTAATGCAGGCTCTGCCCCCTCTACAAATCATGGAAAAAACCCTGATTCAACTGGTTTTAATTGGCTTTATCTTTTTAAGTTTTGCCCTAGTCAGTGGCGCTTTTTTTATTGAAGATCTATTTGCCCAGCATTTAATTCATAAAACTTTTTTCGCCATTCTGTCTTGGTTAGTTTACGCAACGTTTTTATTCGGCCATTTTAAATATGGCTGGCGAGGACAAAAAGCCGCACACTACACTATTTGGGCTTACTTCCTACTTTTAATCAGCTACGTTGGTACTGAGCTTGTTTTAAAACTCATACAAGCTTAATTTCCGGCGTTTTCCCCCAAAAGCCTGTGTATCCATCATTTAAAATAAAATTGGACAAGAGCAACGCTCTTTAGCGCGGTTGATCCACCTAGCTAGCGACAGACTTCTTTACGGACCTCTTCTGAGCTCCGCGTAAATTATCAAACCAAGCCTTTTTTCATCTGGGATAAAGCGGTATAATCTGCCTTCATTCATCACCGACGAAACCGCTTTGAATTCGCTAAACATTTCTATACTTTTCGGCATACTTGCATTACTTCTCATCTTATCCGCCCTGTTTTCTGCCTCCGAAACAGGCATGATGGCGTTAAATCGCTATCGATTAAAGCATCGAGCTAACTCAGGGCACAAAGGTGCTCTTCGAGTCCAGAAACTTCTAAAAACCCCCGATCGCCTGCTTGGTGTCATTCTGCTGGGCAATAACTTTGTGAATATTTTTGCCTCCTCCATTGCTACGATCATCGCCTTGGAACTGATCGGCGAAGCGGGCATTGCGCTCGCGGCTGGCGTGCTGACCTTGGTTGTTTTAGTGTTCTCAGAGGTCGCGCCTAAAACCTTGGCCGCACTTTATCCCGAGAAAATAGCCTACCCAGCAGCCTATATATTGACACCTCTGTTAAAAATACTCTCGCCGGTCGTTTGGTTTGTCAACTTTTTTGCCAATGGACTGTTAAAGCTGTTTCGTATCGACATTAAACAGTGTGAAGACCAAAGCTCTTTAAGCCATGAAGAGTTGCAAACCTTAATCGACGAAGCCACTCACCAACTGCCTACACAATATCGCGACATGCTGTCCAGCGTCTTGAACTTAGAGAGCGTAACGGTTGAGGATGTCATGATTCCCAAACAAGATATGTACGGCGTCGATTTAAACCAACCCTTTGAATGTGTTCTAAAAGATATTCAAAAATCACCCTATACCCGTATTCCTCTCTACCGTGGTTCAATTAAGGAGGACTTGATCGGTATCTTTAATCTGCGCCTCGCTCTGCCTGTTTTAATGCGCGGTGACGTGTCGCTAAAAGACATTGTTCGACTCACTCGACCCGCTTACTTTATTCCAGAAACCACCCCTTTGAACGTCCAGCTCAGAAAGTTCAGCGATCATAAGCGCCGTATGGCGCTGATTGTTGATGAATATGGTGAGCTACAAGGGTTAGTGACAATGGAAGATTTGCTGGAAGAGATTGTCGGCAAGCTTTCGACCAACGTTAAAAGCAAATCGGAAGAAAATGTCGCCTTGCACGACGACGGTACCATGACCATTGACGCTTCTGAATTCATTCGCGATCTGAACAAAGAGTATCAACTTTCACTGCCGACCGACGGCCCTAAAACGCTGAATGGACTGATTCAGGAAGTGCTGGAGATTTTGCCGCTGGTCGGCACTTGTATCAAAGTGGACGGTTATGTTTTAGAGGTGGTTGAAACCTCAAGCAATGCGATTGAAACCATTCGCTTGACCGTGCCTCACGCTTCTAATGCGCTCACTCATTTAAAAAGGTAGATGTATGAAGTCACACATATTTATTGACGAAACGCACTGGAAACGTCTGAAAGATGGTTTAGCCACTTTGGCGAAAAAAGAAGTACTCGCGCGATTTGAGTTGGTAACCGCCGAGATTAAAACCGATGGCTCTTTACTGACCGAAGCCGACACCCAGATGCAGATTCAAACCCAAGCGTTTTTAGAAAAAAACTGGCCTGAATACGCTTTTTTAGGCGAAGAATCCACGCTGGCAGAACAAGAAAAAGCCATGAGCAGTCCACAAGGGTGTTGGATATTAGATCCGGTGGATGGTACCAGCAACTTTGCCATCGGCATTCCGATCTACTCAATCTCTTTGGCCTTAATGGTGCAAGGTGAAATTGTGGCAGGCCTGGTCTACGACCCGTCGCGGGATGAAATGTTTGCCGCGCGACAAGGCATGGGCGCAGAACTCAACGCTCGCCCTTTGCTTGCACAGACGTCTAAAACAGCCTTAAGCCAATGCAGCAGCATTGTAGACTTTAAACGCCTAGAGCCCACGCTAGCGGACCGTTTAGCGACCAATGCCCCCTACTCTTCGCAGCGCAGTTTTGGCTCAGTTGCTTTGGACTGGTGTTGGATTGCCGCAGGTCGCGGCCAAGTTTATCTGCACGGTGCTCAAAACATCTGGGATTACGCCGCAGGTTGGTTAATCTTAGAAGAAGCCGGCGGTCAAAGTTGCACTTTAGGTCACGAAAACGTGGTCGTAGCACGCGTCGAAAAACGTTCGGCGGTGGCAGCTACCACGCCCGCGCTGTTTAAAGAGTGGTGGACGTTTTTAAACGTTTCTTAAATTTAAGTTTAACAAGTGTTTAACTAGAGTCACCCGGTAAAACCCTTTAGCAGAGCCGTAGACTAAAACCGCCATGACAAATCACCGGGCAACAATCGGACAATAAAAAAGCCCATTGATTCTAAGAGTCAGTGGGCTTTTAACGTTAAGTCAACTTAGTTTACCAAGTGACCAGGCCTGCTCATTTTCGGTTTGTGTCAAAATTTAGTAAAGCAGACTTAAAGCCTAAAGAACACTCAACGCTTCCTGTAGGCTTTTAACCCCGACGATCTCCATGCCTTCTATTCCGCCCTTGGGCACATTGCCCACTGGCACAATCGCTCTTTTAAAGCCATGCTTTGCCGCTTCAAACAACCTCTCTTGACCACTCGGAACAGGACGTATTTCACCGGCCAGACCCACCTCACCAAAGACAATCAACTCTCGCGAGAGTGGCTGATTACGCATACTCGATAAAATTGCCGACAAGACGGCTAAATCCGCGCTGGTTTCGGTCACTTTTACCCCGCCAACAACGTTTACGTAGACATCCTGATCGCTGGCTTGAATGCCCCCGTGGCGATTCATGACCGCCAACAACATGGCGATTCTGTTTTGATCTAAACCCACCATCACTCGCTTAGGCGCGCCGTAAAGTGCATCGTCCACCAACGCTTGTATCTCGACCAACAAAGGCCGAGAGCCTTCCCAGACCACCATCACCACCGAGCCGGAGGAAACCTCCTCACCACGCGACAGAAAAATAGCCGACGGGTTTTTAATCTGTTTCATGCCTTTTTCAGTCATGGCAAACACGCCCAACTCATTGACGGCGCCAAAACGGTTTTTAATCGCACGCAAAGTTCTAAAGCGACTGTCCGACTGGCCCTCTACAAATACTACCGTGTCCACAATGTGCTCCAACACTCTTGGACCGGCCACCTCTCCCGACTTGGTAACATGACCAACCAAAAAAATCGCAATATTATTCTGCTTGGCGTAACGGGTTAAATAGGCCGCCGTTTCACGCACTTGCGACACACCCCCTGCCGCACCACTGACTTCGACGAGTTGCATGGTCTGAATCGAGTCCACCACCATCACTTTCGGGGCTTCGTTTTGAGCAGCGTGCGCAATCAATTCAACATCGGTTTCGGTCAGCAAACGTAACTTTTCATCCGG
>CAZVPH010000197.1:0-4217 GCA_964628125.1 uncultured Thiosulfatimonas sp.
AACGAGTTTATGCCCACCTTACAGACCTACGTGGATTTAACCAAAAAGCACATGGACGCCGATGTGATTGTCTGGCCTGAGACGGCGATTCCGGCTTATTACGACGTGGTAGAACGGGGCGCTTTAAACAGCTTTATCAAGGACGCTCAACTCTTAAGTACCGATATTCTTGCTGGGGTGATTGCCGGCGACCGCGGTTCGGATCACTATTATAACTCGCTCATCAATCTGCACCGTCCGGCAGATCGTTACCATAAACATCACCTAGTGCCTTTTAGTGAGTTTTTTCCATTGAGCGACCTGTTTGCTTATGTCAGTTCGCTGTTTGATATTCCTTACGCCACCTTTACCGCCGGCAGTCAGGCGCAACCGCCTATGATGTTAGGGGGTCAACTGGCTGGATTGAGTATCTGTTACGAAGCGGCTTTTGGCGATGAGATGGCGCGGCAGTTGCCTGACGCGAAATATTTTATTACCGTCAGTAACGACGCTTGGTTTGCGCACACGTTTGAGCCGGCTCAGCAGTTGCAAGAGGTGCGAATGCGTGCCTTGGAGCTTGGGCGTGAAATTGGCCGCAGCACCAATACCGGTTATACGGCGATTGTCGATATTAAAGGCCAGATAAAGCAGCAAATCCCTCCCTACGAAGTCGGCGCATTACGCGGCAGCGTGCAGCCCTATGAGGGGTTGACGTTTTATGCCGAGTGGGGCAAGTTACCGGTTCTGTTTATGCTGTTCGCCCTGTTTGGTTTTATGCTGGCCAAACGCTATTTTATGAGGGGACGGTTTTAGACGAGGAGGTTACGCTTGAATGGGGCTGTTTGAGTGAGTTGTTTGATTTACGACAGCCAGAGCGCGAAGCGCGCTCTGTTCGCTGAAGGATCGTCTTATCGTCCTAGTGAGACTAGCGGTCACGTTAAGCAGTGACAATTTACGACTGTTTATCGGACTTAGAGAACAGTGGGTGGTTTTCGTCCATCGCCGCGGCCAAACGCAACCTTAAGAGCGTAATGCTGGTGGGGTCAGACAAGGTCAGTGCCTTATCAATTAAAATCTCTTCTAGCACATGCAGTTCCATACAGACAAAGGATTCCACGCTCTGGTCCGCTTCGGCGAGATACTCGGCGGCTTGCATTAAGTCGCCGTGGACATCTTTTTGAACTTGCGCGAACTCCTCACAACTGAGTCGGTCTAGGTCATGATCGCACTGTTGGGTTTTCTCTACGGCCAACCCTAATCCTTGCCAGGTTTTCTGTTCCGCCGCCGTCAAACTGCTCTTAGCGTGGTTGAGTAGACAGCAATAGGCGTCCAGCATTTTGTTTCGGTTCATTAAAATCTCCTGTTAATGACTGCTTTACCCTATAATATTGAATGCTTTTAATTTAATAAGCAAGCCGTAAAGACAGCCACTTGGCCAGAGAGCACCATAAACCAGTATAAGCCGTCACTCACCACGTTTAACCCCTTTTTTTTAAATCCCTAACCGTTTGGAAATAGAAGTAGCAACCATGTCAGAAGTACAATACAACCCTCAGCAGATCGAAGCAGACATCCAAAAATATTGGGACGATAACCAGACCTTTGTGGTCAAGGAAGACGACGGCAAAGAGAAGTATTATTGCTTGTCGATGTTCCCGTATCCAAGCGGAAGACTGCACATGGGGCATGTGCGTAACTACGCCATTGGTGACGTGATTTCGCGCTATCAACGTTTGCAAGGAAAAAATGTCCTCCAACCTATGGGCTGGGATGCCTTTGGTTTGCCTGCTGAAAACGCCGCCATGCAGAATAATGTTGCGCCAGCTAAGTGGACTTATGAAAACATCGACTACATGCGCACACAACTTAAAGCATTAGGGTTGGGCTACGACTGGACGCGCGAAGTCGCCACCTGTCATCCTGAATACTATCGCTGGGAGCAGTGGTTGTTTACGCGCCTGATGCAAGAGGGACTGGTTTATCGCAAATTGTCGGTGGTCAACTGGGATCCCGTCGATATGACGGTGTTGGCGAACGAACAAGTGATTGACGGCAAGGGCTGGCGTTCTGGTGCGCCGGTGGAGCGCAAAGAAATCGCGCAGTGGTTTTTACGCATCACCGATTATGCCGAAGAGTTGTTAGAAGGATTGGATAAGTTGGATGGCTGGCCAGAGCAAGTCAAGGTCATGCAACGTAACTGGATTGGAAAATCCACCGGTCTGCAGATTTCTTTCCCCATTCAAGGACAAGAGACGACCGTCGATGTTTATACCACGCGCCCGGATACTTTGATGGGCGTCACCTATTTAGCGATTGCGCCGGACCATCCGTTATCGGTTAAAGCCTCGATTCATAATGAGCCGTTAGAGCATTTTATCGAAGCTTGTTCGCATACGTCGACGGCGGAAGCCGATATGGAGACCATGCAGAAAAAAGGTGTGGACACCGGCATTCGCGTTACGCACCCAATTACGGGTGAGGTTCTCCCCGTGTGGGCAGCGAACTTTGTGTTGATGAATTATGGCACGGGCGCAGTCATGTCTGTGCCAGCGCACGATCAACGCGATTACGAATTTGCCAATGCCTATGGGTTAGAGATCAAAGCGGTCATCGCCCCAACCGCCGACGAACCAGCCGATGTGTCACAGGCCGCTTACACCGAGCTGGGTGTTTTAGTGAATTCAGGCCAGTTTGATGGATTAAGCTCCGACCAAGCGCTGGATGAGATGGCCAAGGTATTGGGAGAGAAAAAGGTCGGCGATAAAGTGCTTGGGGAAAAGCAGACCAACTACCGTTTGCGTGATTGGGGTATCTCTCGTCAACGTTACTGGGGCTGTCCAATCCCAGTGATTTATTGCCCAGCGTGTGGCGCACTGCCGGTGCCTGAAGAGCAGTTGCCGGTCAAACTTCCCGAAGACATTGTGCCGGACGGATCAGGCTCGCCTTTGGCTAAACTCGACAGTTTTAAAAACTGCGACTGCCCACAGTGTGGCGGTCGTGCACAGCGCGAAACCGATACTTTTGACACCTTCTTTGAGTCCTCTTGGTACCATGCACGCTACACCTCGAAAGACAATGCCGAGGCGATGCTGGATGAACGTGCTGATTATTGGGCGCCGGTTGATCAATATATTGGCGGCATTGAACACGCTATTTTGCACCTGCTGTATGCACGTTTTTTTCACAAGTTAATGCGCGACCAAGGGTTGCTTAAATCGGACGAACCTTTTAAGAAGCTATTAACTCAGGGCATGGTGTTGTTGGACGGTTCCAAGATGTCAAAATCCAAGGGCAATACCGTTGATCCGCAAGGCCTGATTGCAACTTACGGCGCCGATACGGTCCGTCTGTTTATTATGTTCGCCGCGCCGCCAGAGCAAAGTTTAGAGTGGTCGGATAAGGGCGTTGAAGGCAGCTTCCGCTTTATCAACCGAGTTTGGCGTCAGGCGCACAGCCATATTTCGGCAGGCCTGGTCACTGCGGCGACCTCATCAGAAGGTTTAAGCAAAGAGGCCAGAGCCTTGCGTTTAAAGCTACATGAAACCTTGCAGAAAGTCACCGATGATATCGGACGCCGTCAGACCTTTAACACCGCCATTGCCGCCTGTATGGAGTTGATGAACGACCTGTCTAAATTTGAAGAGACCACTGAATCCGGGCGCCGCGTCATGCAAGAGTCCTTAGAAATTCTTATTGTCATGCTGTCGCCGATGACGCCACACCTGTCGCAAAGCCTTTGGAGTTCATTGGGCAAAGAGGGCTTGGTAGTGGACACCACTTGGCCGAGCGTCGATGACACCGCGCTGGTGAAATCTGAGATTGAACTGATGGTTCAAGTCAACGGCAAGTTGCGCGGCAAAATAGAGGTTGCGGTCGATTTGGATAAAGAGTCGATTTTAACGATGGCCAAAAACAGTGCGGCCGTGGCAAAGTTCATTGAAGGCAAAGAGATCGTAAAAGAGATTGTCGTGCCTGGACGGCTGGTGAATATTGTTGTCAAAGGTTAAAGTTTGGCTAAAGTTAAGTGGAGTGGAATGTTGAATAATTTTTCAAAAACAGTCTCAAAAAAGCTCTTAAAAACGGCAAGAATAACGACGGCAACAACAACGACAATAGCAACGACAGCCACTATTAAAACTGACCAGGCCTGGTCAGTTCGATTTTGGCAAGGTTTGTCGACGCTTCTGCTATTAACTTTTTTGGTGGCGTTAACGGCGAGTTTAAATGGGTGTGGTTTT
>CAZVPH010000198.1:0-4170 GCA_964628125.1 uncultured Thiosulfatimonas sp.
ATCCTCGGGCTTGACCCGGGGATCTTTAGAGGCAAAGGCAGATGACCGCGTCGAACGCGAGAATAACGATAAAGTAGCCCGTCATTGCGAGAGAATCGAAGCAATCCAGGGTTAACGTCTAAACACCGCATTGCGCCGTGCGCCATGGAGTACTCGCTCCTACACCGCGTCGAGCGCGAGAATAACGATGTTTTGCTTTTCATTTAAAATGAAACCTTTACCATTCACAATTAAACAATCATTCTTGATTTTATTCGCGGTTCAAAAAAGCAGAGTTCATGAATTTATTTACCTACCGTCTTCTCACCCGTTTAGCCCTGCCATTCATCGCTTATTCAGGTTGGAAGCGCTGCCGTCGACACGCCCACAACCAACGACAGCAGCCAGATTTGCCGACAATCGTTGACTGCTTTCGGTCGCGTTTTGGGTTTAATCGACAGGAATTTGCCTCCGGTGGCGTCTGGATTCATGCGGTGTCGGTGGGTGAAACGCGTTCTGTTTTCCCTCTGCTTTCGCGCCTCAAACACGCATTTCCTGACCTGCCGCTCACCGTCACCAACGGTTCTGTGCAAGGCGCTTTGCAAGCGTTGCAGTTTTCGCCAGTCGCGGTGCAACATCAGATGATTCCTTACGATTACGCCTTTGCAGTCAATCGTTTTTTAGACCAGTTGCAACCCAAATTGGTGATTATGGTCGAAACTGAAATCTGGCCGAATCTCTACCAGGCCTGCTCAGAACGCAATATACCGATTATGTTGGTGAACGCCCGTTTAAAAGAGTCTTCGTTTTTAGCGTATCGTAAATGGGGGGGCAAGATGTTGCGTAATGCGCTGAATCAAACCGAATTGATTGCAGCACAGTTTGCCGTGGATGCGCAACATTTTGAATCGCTTGGCGCGCACCCCCAAAAAATTAAAACATTGGGCAATTTAAAATTTGATTTAGAAGTGCCAAACGAATTACGCGCACAGGCGCAGCAGTGGAAACGCGAGCAGCAACTTGAGCAACGTTTTATCTGGGTCGCCGCCAGCACCCACGCTCACCCACAAAGCCTGCAGCTTTCAGAAGAACAACTTCTGTTGGAAGCGCATCAACAGCTTCTTCTCATGCATCCAAACGCCTTACTGATGATCGCCCCACGCCACCCTGAACGATTTGACGAGGTGGCCGCTCAAATAGAAGCGAGTGGTTTGAATTTCGGCCGGCGCAGTCAAAACCAAGCGATCACTCAAGAGACTCAGGTCTATCTAGCGGACAGCATTGGCGAGATGATGCTGTGGTTTTCGGCCAGTGACGTGGCGTTCGTAGGCGGCAGTTTAGTCCCGTTTGGTGGGCACAATATTCTGGAACCTGCGTCGTTACAGAAACCAGTTTTATCCGGACCACACTACGCCAACCTGCAAGCGCTGTTTGACTCTTTTTTGCAGGATTCGGCCTTAACCATTGTCGAAGAGAGCGAAGCATTAGCGGCGCAATTAAACCAACTCGCCAATGACCCAGGAAAACGCCAAGCCCTTGGCGAACTCGCCTACGCAAGTTTCTGTCGGCAAAGTGGCGCTTTAGACAAACTAATGCAAGAGATTAGCCCTTTGCTTGAATAGTCTGGTTCGAAGAGGGGGTGTAACTGGATTGTGAGGTAATGAAAGTTTTTGGATTCACGGTGAGAAAAGGCGTTTAACCGCTGACTCTGGATTGCTTCGCGACCGACTGCTTTTCCGTCATTATCGCGCTTAACGCGGTAATCTCTCTCAGCCGTTGGAGATCCCCGGGTCGAGCCCGGGGATGACGAGTTTTGTTGTTTTTACTAAACATTCAAAATTAAACATTCAACCTTAAAACAACCAGGCCTGGTCAAACTCAACTCCCGTCTGTGCGAGAAGCGGAGCGACGTGGCAATCCATCAAGCTCACGGCAAAGTAATGTATTTAGAAGTTAACCCTGGAGTGCTTCGATTCTCTCGCATTGACAGGCTACTTTATTGTCATTATCGCGCTTAACGCGGTAATCTCTCTCAGCCGTTGGAGATCCCCGGGTCGAGCCCGAGGATGACGAGTTTTGTTGTTTTTATTAAACATTCAAAATTAAGCATTCAACATTAAACAACCAGACCCGAAGATGGTGACACGGCTGTTTTTATTCAAGATTAAAAAACTAGCCATTCAAATCATAAATCTGAATCACGCCCACCGCTTGGCCGTTTTCTTCGACCAACAGTGAGGTGATTTTGTGAGCGTTCATCATCTCTTCGGCTTCGTTTAGGCGCGCTTCGCCCGAGATCATTTTGGGGTTGAGTTGCATGATGTCACCAGCGGTGAGGTTCATGAAATTGTCACTGCCCAACTCCATGTGACGACGTAGGTCGCCGTCGGTGATGATGCCTTTGCCGTTGTCGACGATGCACAGACCTAAACGACCATTGTTCATCGTGTGAATCAACTCTTTCATCGGCGTAGCGGCGGTGATCAACGGTAGGTTCTTGCTTTTCATTTCGTGTTTAACGCGCGTTAACAGCTTGCGGCCTAAGCTGCCGCCGGGGTGAAAACGGGCGAATTCGTGCGGTTGAAAATTACGCGCTTGCATCAATGCGACGGCCAGAGCATCGCCCATGACCAAGGTGGCGGTTGTTGATGAGGTTGGCGCTAACTGGTGAGGGCAGGCTTCTTGAGGCACCGCAATGCTTAGGTGAAAATCTGCATTTTTAGAGAGTGTCGAATCGGCTTTACCGGTCATGGCGATGACCACGTTGCCATTGTCTTTTAAAAAGGGCAGTAAGCGAATCACCTCTTCGGTTTCGCCCGAGTTGGAGAGCGCTAAAAACACATCATTGCGAGAGACCATGCCTAAATCGCCATGAAACGCTTCGCCTGGGTGCATAAAAAAGCAGGGAGTGCCGGTGCTGGCGAAGGTGGCCATGATTTTTTTGCCAATTAAGCCCGATTTGCCCATGCCACAAATAACTACACGGCCTTGCGTGTTTAGGATGGCTTTAACGCTGTCATTAAAATCGGCGTCCAGCTGGTCTTTAAGGCTTAAAATCGCCTCGGCTTCAATGTCAAAAACTTGTTTGGCAATGGCTTGGTAATCGTGTGACATAAAAACTCTCTTTTTTAATAGGGTCGATGCTTAAGCAATCTAATCAACAGACTTAAAAACGGTAGCCGATGTGCAGGTTATGAAAATCCGTTCCAGGGTTCGGCAGTTCGATGTTTGCGTTTGAAATATGCAAGTAACGGTAGCTGATTTCAAAGTTTCGATGTTTTATTCCAAATCCTAAAATGCTGCCAAACTGCAATTGAGTCGACTTGTAGTCATCCTCAATGGTGATATTGTTTAACAAGTGTGGACCCGTGCCCATCTCAATAAAAGGGGTGTAGGCTAAATGTTTAGGTTGGTAATGAAACACCGGGGTTAGGCCAACAATGTAGCCGGATTTGTTCTGTGGCTTGTTTTTGGTCGATGACCAGTGGTGCAAACTGCCTTCTAAACGCCCAGTCACCTCCCATGATTGCGCTTCGTAAATCGGCTCTTGCCAATCCGCGCCCACGGCGAATCGCACGTGTTTAATGCTGTTGTCACTGCCCGCATCTGCACTGAAGGTTAGTTTTTCGGTGTTCAGCTTCGGCGACAGCGTGCAAGGGCCCTTGCCTTGATAACACGCCAACGCCAAAGAGCCGACGGCGCCGGCAATAGCAAAGTGCATTAAGTCATCGTTACTCTGCTTCGCTTGCGCTGTGGTCGAAAATGCCAAAGTCGTTAAACTCAACAAGCTCAAAGCGAAAAGCTGGGGTGCGAAGCTGGCTGCAAAGGTGATTGATCGCGGTGTTGATAATGACGTTAATTGCGACGTTAATTGCGACCTTAATTGTACGGCCTGCTTTTTAAGAGCTGTTTTCAAACTGTGCATCTGAGCGAATCCTGATAAACTAAGCGGATTATTTTAATCGATATTCACTCTCTTTGGTAACTTTGGACAGGAATCCTATGCACGATTTTTCTCAGGCAACAATCTTGGTGGTCGGCGATGTAATGTTAGACCAGTACTGGACCGGACGTGCAGGACGAATCTCCCCCGAAGCGCCGGTGCCCGTGGTCAAGGTCGCAGCCGAGGAGGTGCGTGCCGGTGGTGCCGCCAATGTCGCACTTAATATCGCCTCTTTAGGGGCAAAAGCC
>CAZVPH010000199.1:0-4164 GCA_964628125.1 uncultured Thiosulfatimonas sp.
GTCTATCTCTCTGAGATGTATAAAGTTGCTCGAGAGCGCTCGCTTATTTTACTGGGGATGCTCTCTCAAACTGATGCGTTTGAACTAGACGAATCGATGCAAGCGTTTAACCAACAAGCTCGACGGTTTATTACAGCGCGTCACAGTCTTATGCAACAAGAACTTAACGCTGAAGAACTGGTTCTGCTTGATACACAAAACGCCATTACTGTTAAAAATGCCAGGCTTCAAAACTTGGTGGCCGAGCTGTTAATTAATGGCGAAAAAGATCGAGCATTAACACTGTTATTTGAAACAGCGATCCCCGTGCAAAACAAGTCTCTGGTCATTATGGGTAAAACACTGGAGATTAATGAGCAGTCATCTAGAAAGCTTGTTGAAGAAATTAATCAAAAGTTAGATCGTGCAGGGGTTCGGTTTGGGTTGTTTTTAACGGTATTTATCAGTGTGTTTGTGTTTATTCTATTTTATGTGTATCGAGCGTCGCGTACCGAACAAGAGTTGCTGACCACGAACCTAATGATGCAACGCAGGGTTTCTCACCAGCTCAAGGCCTCGGCGGATAAATTGAGCCAGTTTACGGATGCGTTATCAACCTTTACTTTTATGCTCTCACCTGACGGAAAAGTTGAGTTGGTTAATAAAACCGCCACCTCCAGCACCGGGTTGAGTGCAGAGAGTTTTATCGGTAAGTACCTCTATGACTGCTACTGGTGGGATTGCGGTGCAGAGGCCGCCGCCCTTTTGAAAGAGGACATCCGTCAAGGGGCGCTTGGGCATTCGGTTGACCGTACGCTAACCCTTAAAGTGGTTGATGGGAAGCACATTATTGTCCGGTTTATTTTGACACCGATAAAAGGTGCTCGAGGCGAGGTGAACCATCTGGTCGCAGAAGCACAAGACATTACCGAGCGTGAAAAAAATGCTGAAAAAATATCTTATCAGGCCACGCACGACGCCCTAACAGGTTTGATCAATCGTTATGAGTTTGAGCGCCGATTGCAGCTATTGTTGCAAGCTTTTAATAAGACAAGAGTTCACTTTGTTTGCTACTTAGATTTAGACCAATTTAAAGTTGTCAATGACACCTGTGGACACTCTGCAGGAGATGAACTTCTGCGTCAAATTCCAAAGTTGATAGAACCTTTTATGCGCAAAACCGATGTGTTGGCGCGCTTGGGGGGAGATGAGTTTGGCATTATTTTAGAGGATACTAATCTAGAGACTGTCACGCGCATAGCGCAATCCATTATCGATTCAGTTAAAGAGTATCAGTTTTACTGGGAAGAGCGGGTTTTCCGGATCGGCGTGAGCATCGGCATGGTGAAGGTGGATGACAGCATGACTGTTCCCGATGAAATTATGCGTTTAACGGATTCAGCTTGCTACGCAGCTAAGGACAAAGGCCGGAGTGCTTATCATCTGCACACTCAGAACGATGAGGTGTTGATGTTGCGCGCCGCGGAAATGAGTTGGGTTTCTCGGATTGACGAAGCGCTCTTAAATAATTACTTAGTGCTTTATGCGCAGAAAATCGTTCCTGTTATCCACAACAACGTACCTTTAAGTTATGAACTACTGGTTAGGCTGCAATGCTTGGACGGTGAAATTGTGCCGCCCGGTGCTTTTATGCCCGCAGCAGAACGTTACGGCAAAATGGTCGCTATTGATCGTTGGGTGTTCGAGTCTGCCTTTAGGTTTTTTTTTGAAAACCCAGCGTTTTTAGAGAGTGTTAATTACTGCTCTATCAATCTCTCTGCTCAGTCCTTAACGGATAAGGGGTTTCTAACCTATCTTTTGAATAAGTTGAGTGAGAATCCAAAAAACGCTAAACACTTATGCATCGAGATTACGGAAACGTCGGTCATCAGTAATATGAATGAAGCAAAAGATTTTATGTTTGAGTTGAAAGCTTTGGGAGTAAGGTTTGCGCTGGACGATTTTGGCAGTGGGCTCTCCTCTTTCGGCTATCTAAAAAGCTTGCCAGTGGATTATCTTAAAATAGACGGGATGTTTGTTAAGGACATCGTCGATGACCCAATTGACTGGGCAATGGTTAAATCGATACATGAAGTTGGTAAGGTTATGGGGTTGCAAACGGTTGCAGAATTTGTTGAAAACGATATGATTTTAGAGGAACTTAGGGCTATTGGTGTCAATTTTGCACAGGGCTACGGAATAGGTAAGCCAGGGCTTTTCGAGTCGGTTTTGACGGAAACGGGTAAAAATCCGTTAAAAGCTGATTAAAAAGCCCTTAAGCTACCAAGGCAGAGAGAGGCCATGCTAGGTTGCTTTATCGATTGGTATATCGTTGGTTTAATCCCCTGTTTTATAGAGGGCGCCGTGAATTGGTTCGTAACATAATTTGAAGGGAGGGGGTAGATGTCATTTAAAACGTTGGTGGCTCAAGTGGGCAAGATACTAGTTGAGCATGATTCGATGATTGTCACGGCTGAATCCTGCACGGGTGGGATGATTGCTGAGGCTTTAACCGAGGTTGCAGGCAGCACCGCATGGTTTGATCGTGCTTATATTTCGTACAGTTACGAATCTAAAAAAGAGATGCTAGGCGTGAATGAGATGACGATTCAAAGCCATGGAGCGGTTAGTCAAGAGTGCGTTGAAGAGATGGCATTGGGTGCATTACAGCGCTCACACTCCAAAGTTAGTGTCGCGTGCAGTGGCATTGCAGGCCCCGGTGGCGCGTCAGTCGGCAAACCTGTTGGTACCGTTTGGTTGGCCTGGGCGATACAGGGGCAGAAAGAGGTGGTGTCAGAACTGTTTCTGTTTGAAGGCGATCGCAGCAAAGTGCGAAAGCAAACCACCGAAGCCGCGTTAAAAGGCGTTTTAAAACTCCTAACGTCATGACTTTACGGCTCTGTGACTTTTGTAACTGTATTCTCTTGCGTGAAGCTGTTTGATATCTATAAACTACTTTGACCGATCACAGCTTAAAGTCATGCGTTCACAGCCGAATACAAAACCGTGTGCAAAATCGAATTTAAGCAAATTACTAGAGTGCGCGCCAGCCGTCGCGAATCATGAAAAATATAGAGCGGCAGCGTGCGCAAGAAGTGTGGGATTAATTAATCACAGAGTCTCTAGGATTTAAATAGAAATTATGGGATAATTTCGCTTCTAATTCGAAATTAAAAAATAACTCGATAAACCTTTGTTTTAATCTGCGATTTAAACCGTCTTTGGAATGCCAAAGCGCGTTAAGATTTGATGAAACAAGGGTTTTTTTATTGAATGTCGACAGAGTTTTATTGACGTTCGTCGCGATCAAATGGCCAAAGCCTTGTGCATGAGGTTGGCTCACTTGGTTTAGATGAGTGCCGCATCGACGACAGACAGCACCAAATGCGCTCGGCGCTTTGGAACTTGCAGCAACAAAAGGAAGCGTATAGATGGATGATAATAAGCAAAAGGCTCTTACAGCGGCGTTAGGTCAAATAGAGAAGCAATTTGGTAAAGGATCGATTATGCGCATGGGAGACAGTTCTGTCTCTCGCGATATTGAAGCGGTTTCTACAGGTTCTTTAGGCTTGGATTTAGCATTGGGCATAGGCGGTTTACCAAAAGGCCGCGTGGTTGAAATTTATGGTCCTGAATCTTCTGGTAAAACAACCTTAACCTTGCACGTGATTGCTGAAATGCAAAAGCTCGGTGGCACTGCCGCTTTTATTGACGCCGAGCATGCGCTGGACCCAAGCTACGCTGAAAAGCTAGGTGTGGATATTGACAATTTATTGGTTTCACAGCCTGACAACGGTGAGCAAGCGCTCGAAATTACCGACTCCCTCGTCCGTTCAGGCGCGGTGGATGTTGTTGTGGTTGACTCCGTGGCTGCGTTGACGCCTAAAGCAGAGATTGAAGGTGACATGGGCGATTCGCACATGGGGCTGCAGGCGCGTTTAATGTCTCAAGCACTGCGTAAACTGACCTCAAACATTAAGCGCACCAACACTCTGGTGATTTTTATTAACCAGTTACGTATGAAAATTGGTGTGATGTTTGGTAACCCAGAAACCACAACCGGTGGTAACGCGCTTAAGTTCTACGCCTCTGTGCGTCTGGACATTCGCCGTATTGGCGCCATTAAAAAGGGCGATGAAATTCTTGGGAATGAGACGCGCGTAAAAGTTGTCAAAAATAAAGTGG
>CAZVPH010000200.1:0-4110 GCA_964628125.1 uncultured Thiosulfatimonas sp.
CCGATAACTTTGTTGTTATATCCGTATGGTGTATAACAGGTCGCATCATGGAATCGATGCACAAAAAGTATCATACTCTAAGGGTGGATTGCACGGATAAATCGGCTAGAATAAAATCAACCAGGCCTGCTTGAAACAGGTAAAGACAAACAAGGTCACTTACTCAGTAGGATCAAGAAGCAGTAGAACCAAAAAGCAGTAAGACCAAGAGGGGGAAAGCATGGCTATTTTTTTCAGTAAATTATGGAGTCGAGCCGAGTTGGTGAAAATTTGCCAAGTGTGCGCGCTTTTTCTGTTCTCGATTTCAACCGCGCCGTTTGCCGAACAGGTCTCACCCTCAGCAAGTTGGCAGAATATTTCGATTAAACTGGCGGACACCTCCGTCACGTTACAAACGCTGACGTCCACAAAAACTTCTACAGGCGTACAGGGCCGACTGCTGTGGTTGCCCTCTGAATATGGCGTTCTGCCTGCCGAAAAGAAGTTGGCTGAGCAGTTGGCGGATTACGGCATTGAGAGCTGGTTTGTCGATCTCTATGAGCCACTTTTTTTATCGCCAACGCCCAGCTCGGTTGACCAAATACCAACGGAATGGTTGGCGCAACTAATCGCCTTAGCGCAGACTGGCGTGGCGACCGAACAAGGGGGCGAGCCTGCCACAGCGCCTTTGTGGGTGGTGGCGGCGAATAAAGCCGGGCAACTTGCGGTGCGAGGTCTGCACACGTATCAGCAAACATCTAAACACCACTTAGGCCTTATCTTATTCAATCCAAACCTTTATCTAAACACCCCAGAACCAGGCGAAGAGGCGCAGTATTGGCCACAGGTCACTGCGCTGAACCTCCCCGTCAGCATTTTACAAGCAGAGCTTTCGCCGTGGCGCTGGCGCGTCAGTTCGCTTGCGGAGTCCTTAACGACTGCAGGCAGTGATGTCTTTATTCATCTGCAACCCAACGCGCGTGACCGCTTTTACTTTCGCCCCGATGCGCTGCCGGTTGAACAGCAGCAGACGACTCAGTTGGCCGACACCATGCGCCAAATTCTTGCACTGCAATTGCCTTACCTAAGCCATGGTCGCAGCTCTAAAGCACTGCAAAAAACAGAGCCGATAGAGGTGAAAGAGACTCGAACCACCGAGTTGCAACCGTTTAAAGGAGAGCAGGGGCGTACGCTCAGTTTGAAGGATAGCAACGGGAAAACCGTCACGCTTGACGCCTATAAAGGCAAGGTGGTGTTGCTGAATTTTTGGGCAAGTTGGTGCCCGCCTTGTGTGCATGAAATGCCGTCGATGGCGCGTTTAAAAACCCATTACACGGATAGATATGCCGATAAAAACAGTCAAAAAACGCAAGGTGCTGAGCCAGATCAAGCGTTTGAAATACTCGCGGTTAATTTAGGCGAAAATGCTGAGGATGTGGAAGCCTTTTTAAACGTCCATCCGGTTAACTTTCCGGTACTGTTAGACGAGGCCGGTATCGCGGTGAAAGAGTGGAAAGTCTTTGCGTATCCAAGTAGCTATCTAATTGATAAGCAAGGGCAGATACGCTTGGCTCTGTTTGGTGCAACCGAGTGGGATGACGCGTCGCACCTTGAAAAAATTGATGCGTTGCTGGACGAAGCCGTCAAGAAATAGGCTTAGAGTAAGCGTTGAGACCATTATTCAAATAAACGCTAAAGGCATCACTAAAGGCATCACGAAACCTCGCGCGTCATCTACTCTTTTAAAGTGACCAGGCCTGGTCACTCACGCACACGCTTTCCGAGAGTGTGTGAACTTGACTGGGTTCATGGATGTCAACGTGATGAGTTAGAAAGAGTGGACGAAGCCCTAGAACCGAAGCTCAAGAGTGCAAGATTGAAGACTTCATACTTTCTCGTCCTTCTCGTCGTTTTCGTGGATTTTTTCAGGCTTTTAAGATTTACGCTCTCGACAGAAACTTACCGGTAAGGGTGCTGACCTTTACCACCTCATTTGGCTCAATGTACTCAGGTACTTGGATTTCATAGCCGGTGGAAAGTGTCGCCGACTTGGTTCGCCCTGCGCCACTGGATTTACTGGCGGGCTGGGTGTCAACGATTGACAACTCGACATTGGTTGGCAGTTCAATCGCCAATACTTGATCCTCCCATAACAGGGCGGTAATGCCGTTCAGACCTTCGGTAAGGTACTTTATCTCCTCCTCCAACTCATCTGCATCCAATAGATATTGGCTGTAATCTTCGTTGTTCATAAAAACATAACGGTCGCCGTCGATGTAAGAGAACATAACCGGAACTTTCGGGCAGTCAATCTCTTTTAGCAGGTCGTCACTTTTAAAGGTTTCATCGACCTTTTGCCCCGTTTTAAGGTTGTTAAAACGCATTTTATAGAGAGTTGATGCGCCGCGTGAAGAGGGATTGCGAACGTCGTAACTTTTTAAAATATGCGGTACGTTGTTGATTTCGACAACGTCGCCTTTTTTGAGTTCACTGACTTTGGGCATGGTTAATTCCTTTTAAGGACAAGGTAAATGTGACGGTTCAGAAAATAACCTAAGTCGCTGTTAATCGTTGATCCGAGCTGTTTTAACGACGGCCCGCGATAATTTTCGCTATTTTCGACAGTTTTGTAATGCAATGCAAGCGCTTTTTTATCGAGAGAGAGGCTGTCCGGCACCGAGTGCCTCTTCGGCGGCTTGATAGCCGAGTTGGATCATCTCACTGACGCGCGTAAACTCCAACATACCGCAGGCGTTGCGTGGAATTTCAACGACAATGTCCGGTGGATAGGCCGCCAGTTGCTGGCGGGCGATGCTGTTTTGCATGCTGTCAAACGCCTGGTTACTGATTTCGATCATGTCTCTGCTTACCAGAGGGCTGGCGTAAAGATCGGACTCGGAACTCTCTTTGAGCTCGGTCGAGCGAAATTTAGACCACAAACTGTCCAGTAAGCCGGACGCGCCAGTGAGCCAAGAGCCGTTCGATGCTTCGGTCGTTACATCACTGTGTTCGGGTGGTTCAGCTTGCTTGTTTGTCTCAGAGCGTTTCTCGACGACCGGCTTTCCCCCGAGATTTACTGCAATCATTAAGTCATTGGCTTGTCCAAACACAGGCGCCATGGGCACGGGATTGAGAACGCCGCCGTCTACCAGGATAGTGCTGTTTTTTTGAAAAGGCGTGAAAATCATCGGCAAGGCGGTTGAAGCGCGAATCGCATCGACCAGTGAGCCTTTTTGCAACCAAACTTCTTTCTCATTTTCAAGGTCGGTGGCGACGGCGGTAAATGGAATCGATAAGTCTTCAATATTGGGATTGCCGATCAATTTTTTGAAGGCTTGAACCAGTTTATCCCCCTTAATTAACCCACTGCGATCCCAGGCAAAATCGGTGAGACCGATGATGTCGGCCTTGCTTAACTGTTTGCACCAAGCCTCGCACTCATCCAACTTACCAGCGGCGTAAATGCCGCCAATCAAAGCGCCAATGGAACTGCCAGAGATGGAGTTTATTTGATAGTTATGCGCTTCTAGCCAACGAATGACGCCAATGTGCGCCATGCCACGCGCGCCGCCACTGCCTAAAATAAGCGACACAGTTTTGGGAGGCGGTGATTTTTTTGATGTATGTTCTGTCTGACTCATGCGTTGTTTCTTCCTAAAATCTGACCAGGCCTGGTCACTTTAACGCCTCGGCAACCATCGCTTTCGCTTCTTTAATAATCAAGTCTAGGTGCGTTTGACCTTTAAAGCTTTCGGCGTAAATTTTATAAATCTCTTCAGTGCCCGAGGGGCGTGCAGCAAACCAACCGTTTTCGGTGGTTATTTTCAAACCGCCAATTGCCGCACCATTGCCGGGCGCATGAGTGAGTTTGGCGATAATGGGTTCGCCGGCCAGGTGTTCGGCCTTGACCATCTCGGGGGATAAGTTGCTCAAAACCGCTTTCTGTTCACGGCTGGCGGGGGCGTCAATGCGGCTGTAAATGGGGTCGCCAAATTGTGCCGTCAGTTCCTGGTATAAAACGCCCGGATCTTTGCCGGTGACGGCCATGATTTCAGCGGCCAGTAGATTGAGAATAATGCCGTCTTTGTCGGTGCTCCAAGGACCACCGTCCAGACGTAAGAAAGAAGCGCC
>CAZVPH010000201.1:0-4096 GCA_964628125.1 uncultured Thiosulfatimonas sp.
GAGCTAGACATCCATACAAGACACCAAAAAGCCCCCAACCTCCTCTTTTAAGTATTTGTATTTTTTTTAAAAGATTGGGTTGAGAAAATTGACTGGCGCTGCACCTAACTCAGTGAGTCTCACGTAGCTTTACGACACGACTCACCCTAAGTCATAAGACGCCAACTCAATGATACGAGAGCCATACCAAGCTGAACGTTGTAAAAACCAGACATTGTCTGACCGGCTAGAGCAAAGAGCCCAAAATAAGAAAATAACGCATTTGCTCGATACCACTGTTACATAAAGATAGACCTTATTTGTAAAGCGCAATACGGCGCTTCACTTGCCCGCCGAGGCAATTTAATTAAAGACGCGAGAAGTGAATCAAGCACAAGACGGAATCCGTCTAAGCCTTTCTTGAAAAACTCGCAGACCCCGTTTATTTTTTGTCTAACAACCTGCCTAAACAACTCTTCAGCCGCTGCGCTTGGATCTCTCGTCCGCTTTTATTTGTCTTCTATTTCATAATGTCTCTCAGAATTACTATAAAAAGAGAAAAGCATGAAAAGAATGCTCATTAATGCGACTCAGTCAGAAGAGACTCGCATCGCCCTTGTTACCGGGCAAACCCTGTACGACCTAGACGTTGAAACGCCACGTCACCAAAAGAAAAAAGCCAATATTTATAAAGGAAAAATCACCCGTATTGAGCCAAGCTTAGAAGCGGCTTTCATTGATTACGGCTCTGAACGTCACGGCTTCTTGCCGTTTAAAGAAGTGGCCGAAGAGTACTTCCCCAAAACCAAACCAGAATCGGGTCGTTTTAGCATCAAAGATGTTTTAAAAGAAGGCCAAGAGATCATTGTTCAGGTTCAAAAAGAGGAACGCGGCAATAAAGGCGCAGCCTTAACCACGCAGATTACCCTAGCGGGCCCGTATGTCGTGATGATGCCAAACAACCCAAAAGCGGGGGGTATCTCACGTCGTATTGAAGGCGACGACCGCTCTGATATTCGCGACACTCTGCGCGACCTGCAAACCCCTGAAGGTATGGGTCTTATTATCCGCACCGCCGGGGTTGATAAAAACACCGAAGAGCTTCAGTGGGGAGTTGATTACCTCGTCCAGCTTTGGGAAGCGGTTTTAAAAGCCTCAACAGAACAAGCTGCCCCCTTTTTAATTCACCAAGAATCAGATATTGTCATCCTCGCCATCCGTGATTATCTACGCCAAGACATTGGTGAAATTATCATTGATAACATGGAAGTCTTCCAAAGAGCGCGTGAATTTATTCAGCAGGTTATGCCTGAGCAAGTCTATAAAGTAAAACCCTACCAAGACACCATTCCGTTGTTCACTCGTTTTCAAATAGAGTCTCAAATTGAGTCTGCTTACCAGCGCGAAGTGTGCCTACCGTCGGGTGGCTCTATTGTGATTGACATCACAGAAGCCTTAACCGCCATCGACATCAACTCGAGTCGTGCAACCAAAGGCGCTGATATTGAAGACACTGCATTCTGCACCAATATGGAAGCGGCGTGTGAGATTGCGCGTCAATTGCGTTTGCGCGATTTAGGTGGTTTGGTAGTCATCGACTTTATCGACATGAACTCCAATAAACACCAACGTGATGTTGAAAACAAAATGCGCGAAGCGGTTAAATCTGATCGAGCGCGCGTGCAGATCGGTAAGATCTCACGCTTTGGTTTGCTTGAAATGTCACGTCAACGCCTGCGTCCGTCGATTGAAGAGTCCACTCAAATTGTCTGCCCACGCTGTCATGGCGTTGGCGTAATTCGTGGCGTTGAGTCGCTGGGTCTCTCTATTTTGCGTCTTCTCGAAGAGGAGAGCATGAAAGAGAATACGCGCCGTGTCACGGTGCAACTGCCGGTTGACGTCGCCACTTTCCTATTGAATGAAAAACGTGCGCAATTGATTATGATTGAAGACCGTCATAATCTGCACATTCTAATTGTGCCAAATGAACATTTAGTCACCCCTCAGTACATTATCGAGCGTACTCGCACAGGTGAAGACGTTTCAAGCAGTGCCAGCTATGAAATTAAAGAGGTGTCACAACCTGACTTCTCATTGAGCGAAGAAGACGCTAAGCAACAGGTGCCTAAAGAAGAACCCGCGGTTAAAAACGTCCACCAAACGACCGCGCCAAGTGCCGTGATTGTCACTGAAGTGCCTAAAGCGGCCCCAGCGGCTAACACGGAGAAAGAGGCTAAACCCAGCCTATTCTCTCGTGTTTGGAGTTCTTTGTTTGGTAAAACCGAAGAACCAGAAGAGTCGCGCAAAGCCACTCGTGCTCCTGTGCGACGCAACGCTAACCCACGTAATCGTCCTCGTCCAGAACGGGATGACAATCGTGGCTCACGTAGTCGCAACACTCGCAACGAACGTGAAGACACTCGCAACAAGCGTCGTGCACCTTCCGACGCCAATGATGTAAGTGATGATCAAGATTCGCAAAACGTGTCTGATCAGCAAAGAAAGCCAAGCCGTCGTCCAAGTCGTGACAATCGTAAACGTGGCAGCAGCAATAAAGAGCGCGATGATCAAGTCACCAACACAGATGAAACATCAACCAACTTGATCAAAGGGCGTTCTTCCGGTAATCGAAGCGACAACGGCTCTGATAAATCAGAAGCACGCAGTCGCAGCTACAACAGTCGCCGTCGTGCTCCGGCCAATGCAGAAAACTTGTCAATTGACTCACTAATGCCAAAACGCAACGCTACTGCTGAAGCAACGGCAGAAGTAGCAGCTGGCGAGAAGAGTGTCGCCATTGCCACGACCCCTGCTGTAGAAACGACTGCTGTCGTCGGTACCGCGGTTGCGGCTCTTGCGAACAGTGTTGCTGAAGTACCTGAGACTTTAAATGCTCCAACAGAAACTCCGGCGGACGTTCAAGCAGAAATCGTAACAGAGACTGCCGTTAAACCGGTTGTTGTGGACACTAAATCTCATGCACCAAGCGTTACTGAAACAACGACTGATGAAGTGATGATTGAAACAGCTATTACAGTACCTGAGCAAACGCCAGCTGAACCTGTCATCGATGAGATTGCGGCTCAAGCATCTGCCGCACCTGCCCCTAAAGAACCAGTCGTTGAGGCTGCAGTGAGCGAAACTCACACCCCTGAACCTTCAGAAGCGGTGATTGACACTCACGTTACAGCAGCGACAGTGGAAACATCAACCATTGAAGCCCCCGCCGAACAGCAGGCAACAAAGGTGGTTGATACTGCTGCCGACACGGAAGTTGCATCTGAACCGACAGCTGTCGAAGCAACAGAAGAAACAGCTGAAGAAGCGCCAGAAAAGAGATCTAGACCAAGAAGACCAAGAAGACCTCGTGGTCCAAGAAAGCCTAGAAACGCAGAAAGTAAAGCGCAAGACAACACTTCAGAAAGTACTGCCAGCACTCAATCAACAGAGGGCTCTAAAGAGTCTTAATGTTCATTTGATACCGCTAGCAGAGTACAAACAAAAACACCGCCAAAAGGCGGTGTTTTTGTTTAAGCACTTATTTCGATGATTAACTTTATGGCTTACTTTATTAAGTCGGTTTTCTTAAACATTTTTTGAAGTTTATTTACGCCAAGCTTAAGAAAACACGCTCACCTCACTAAAACCTTCTTTGACCAGGCCTGGTCAAAGAGGGGTTTAGCCGGTTTTAGCGAAATAAGCGGTTTTACATGGTTACTTTAAATGTTTCTCTTTAATATGTTCTAGCAAGCCTTGCGACGCCGACTGGACCAACTCGAAAACATGGTCAAACCCTTCGGGGCCGCCGTAATAAGGGTCTGGCACTTCCGTCTCCGGAAATTCAGGCGCATACTCCAAAAACATCTGGACGAGCCCCGCATGCTCCGGCAACGCGATATCCATCAAGTTAGCGTAGTTAGCGTCATCCATCGCTATAATGTAGTCGTAGACATAAAAATCCCCTAGATCGACCTGTCGAGCGCGTAAGTCACTCATATCGACCCCGCGTTGCAATGCAAGCGCAGTAGAGCGTTCATCTGGCCCTTTGCCAATATGGAACGCGGCAGTTCCAGCGGAATCAATTTCGATTTGATCTTCTAAGCCGGCTTGAGAAACC
>CAZVPH010000202.1:0-4082 GCA_964628125.1 uncultured Thiosulfatimonas sp.
TTGGATGCTGCTGCCATGGCGTTACAAGACACATTATCCTTGCCCAATAGCCGCACACATGAGATAGAAGCCGACAGACTGGGCGTAGAGCTAGCCGCCAGAGGCGGTTACAACCCCTACGCAGCAATCAGTGTTTGGAAAAAAATGGATCAAATGTCCAACGCTGGCAGCCCACCCGAACTGCTCAGCACACACCCTTCTCACAGCAGTCGAATTAAAGATTTAAATGTCTACGCCAAACGCGTTGAGCCTCTGTTTAATGAAGCAATTAGAGGCTCGGGTGGTCGATAAATTGATAAGCTAGACATTCAGAGACACCTTAAACATCGTCTATAACGAAACCGACATCCATACGTTTAATTGTATAAAATAGCACTCCACAGTGCTTCAAACTTTATATATTTGGTGGTGTTTAAACCGACGTTTTCGAGTTAAGGCAGATAGAAAACTGCAACAACCCTTAAAAGACGCTATTAAAACTTAGCCAAAAACCTTTCTAATTCTCCAGGACTCTCTATGCCGCTAACCACCTCTTACCTTGGTCCCTTTTTTCAAAAAGCGGATGAGTTTATTACCATTAGCTCTCAACAAGCCAGCACTTTTGCCAAAGAGATCGCCAGTGACTTTAATCCACTGCACAATCCTGACGCCAAACGTTTTTTAGTGCCTGGAGACTTACTGTTTGCCCTGGTGCTCGCCAGCAACGGCCTGTCACAATCCATTAAAATAAACTACACCTGCATGGTGGGCCACAATGTACTGTTACAGCTTCAAAAACAGAGTGGAGACAGTTTCACCATTGTCGACAAATCAGACAAAGCCTATTTAAATATCAATCGTAGCGGTGGTCACTCAACCGACATGGCGGTCATCGAAGCCTTTACCCGCGCTTATGTCGCCTTCTCTGGCCACAGTTTTCCTCATATACTGATCCCGCTAATGAAGGCACACCAAGTGATGATTAATCCAGAGCGTCCCATGGTGATGTATGAGAGCATGTCATTTGAGTTAGAACATTTAAATATCCAGTCGCCCACCTTAGAGCTCACCGACAGCACACTCGAGGTGCAAGGTAAGCGCGGCACCGTCAATTTGCAGTTTCAGGTATTCGAAAACGGCCAACCGGTTGGTCAAGGCAACAAAACCCTACTCTTAAGCGGCTTGCGTGAATACGATGAAACTAAAATACAAGCGCTTATTGAGGATTACGAAGTCACCAAAACCAGTTATAGCGCTGGTCGGACTGGGATAAACTAAACGAATCAAATTAACCAGGCCTGGTCACATCTGAAACCCTTGATGTTTCAACACTTGCTAAGGAACTAAAGTTACCGTCACACCAAAACCTACCGCAACACTCGTCCCGTCACCGCGTCTCTGATCTGCGTGGGTTGTGACAAGGCTCCGAGATCGCCTTCTAAACAGTAAACTGAATCCTGAAAAAATTGCTTAACTTCTGTGCAGTTGCGTGCCGGTTGTTGGGCGGTTAGATTAGCACTGGTAGAGACGATCGCTTGACCAAATGCATGACACAACGCCTGAACCACAGGATGAGCGGACACTCGAATGGCGACGCTGTTTCGCCCACCGGTGATCCATTCTGGCAAATTCGCTGACTGTTTAACCGGCAGCACCCATGTTACCGGTCCAGGCCAGGAGGCTAAGACCTCGGTCTCCCAAGCGCACCCTTGCAACTCAATATAAGCAGAAACCTGCTCGACGGATGCGGCGATTAAAATCACCCCTTTTTCGACAGAACGCTGTTTCACGTGAAACAATTTTTCAACCGCCAGTAAATTAAACGGATCGCACCCCAATCCATAAACGGCCTCGGTTGGATAGGCGATGACATCACCCGCTTGCAATTTTTCCACCGCGTTTGCTAGATTGGTTTTTACTTTTTCGATTGTTTTACCTGTCACTTTTTAACACTCACTGCTCTCAAAATATCCAGATTATAATACCTATAAATTCGTTGTTGGTACGAGTGAATAAACACAAAACAGACACAAGTACATAAATCCCACTGCCCCACTGCTTTATAAAAGTGACCAGGCCTGCTCGATTTAACTTTTAGAACGATAGGCCCAAATGTCTTGATTGCTATTTTGCTTTAGACTAACCTAATTGGGTAAAATCAACGCAGAGCAGAGCTGGCCAAATCCAAGCTAAATCGAATAAACAACTTTAAAACCATCCTCCACATTCTCCACATCTTCCAATAGGAGCGATTCATTCCTGAATTGGAACAGAAAACACCAAAGGATCACCTTATGATTAACAAAACCTTTCGCACACTGAGGACTTACACCTCGATTACGCTACTTGGATTCATCAGCCTTATCTCTTTGCCGATTCAGGCAGCCGATTTTAAACCCTCTTCACCCATTGCCACACTGCTTCCCGTAATACTGGATAACTTAGATATTTTGGAGCTTACCGCCGAACAATTGGATAAGGTTCGTGATGTATCGCGTAAAAACTTTCCGCAAATCGAGTTTATCAACGCCCAATACCATCAACTCAAAAGCCAGCTTAAAGAAGAGGCCCTAAGCGTGCCAGGAAACATCACGCTCAGCAATGCTCTAGTGGAAGAGTTGGGCGAATTAGATAAAAAACGTATGCGCCACACAGTGGAATGTGTCTTTGCCTTAAAGGAGATCCTAACCGCCGAGCAGTACGCAGAGTTGATTGCAACGGTGAATTTTAACCAATAAGCCTTCTAACTTAACCATGGACAATGGTTGTTTTTATCTGAGCTTTATCTGAACTTAATCTGAACTTAACCCAAGTTTAAACTGAACCCAGGGAAAGTTGCTTAAAGACAGGTTTTGATTATTAGGTTAGACTCCAAGGCCTGCTTAACTTTGCAATCAAACGCCACAAAACTTACCAAAAACTACTAAAACCTACCAAAACCACACCGATTAGGAGTCAGCTCATGAAATGTAAAGCCGCCGTCGCTTGGGCACCGAAACAGCCTTTAGAGATTGAAGAAGTTGAAATAGAAGGCCCTAAAGAGGGCGAAGTCTTACTTAAGGTCATCGCTTCTGGGGTCTGTCATACCGATGCATTTACCTTATCCGGAGATGACCCAGAAGGGGTTTTTCCAGCGATTCTAGGACACGAAGGCGGTTGTGAAGTGGTTGAGTGTGGTCCAGGAGTTAAAGATTTAAAACCCGGTGACCATGTGATCCCACTCTACATTCCAGAGTGTGGCTCTTGTGAATACTGCAGCTCCACCAAAACCAACCTTTGCCAATCCATTGCCAGCACCGTATGGACCGGCTTTATGCCGGACGGCACACGCCGATTCTCTATCAAAGGCCAGCCTATTTATCACTACATGGGGTGTTCCACCTTTTCAGAGTACACCGTTGTTCCAGAGATCGCCTTGGCTAAAATCAATAAAGCCGCGCCCTTAGACAAAGTGTGTCTACTCGGTTGTGGCGTCACCACCGGCATTGGTGCTGTACTCAACACCGCCAAAGTCGAGCCCGGTTCTACCGTGGCGGTCTTTGGTTTGGGCGGCATTGGCCTCTCCTGCATTCAGGGCGCGGTCATGGCCAAAGCCTCACGCATTATCGCCATTGATATTAACCCCTCAAAGTGGGAGATGGCCAAAGCCTTGGGGGCGACCGATTTTGTCAACCCAAACGCCATTGGTGGCAGCATCAGTGAGTACATTATTGAGATGACAAAGGGGGGCGTCGACTACTCGTTTGAGTGCATCGGCAATATTCACGTGATGCGCGATGCGCTGGAGTGTACTCACATGGGTTGGGGTGTCTCAACAGTGATCGGCGTCGCCGGCAGCGGTCAAGAAATTTCCACTAGGCCTTTTAACCTTGTGGTCGGTCGTACCTGGAAAGGCTCTGCGTTTGGTGGTGTAAAAGGTCGAACAGAGCTGCCCGGTTACGTCGACCGCTATATGAACGGTGAAATTGAACTCGATAAACTGGTCACCCACACTATGGGACTAGAGGACATTAACAAAGCCTTTGACTTGATGCACAGTGGCGAAAGTATTCGCTCGGTGATTATTTTTTAAGGAGTTAGGATTGCATGAAGCTCATTGAAAG
>CAZVPH010000203.1:0-4063 GCA_964628125.1 uncultured Thiosulfatimonas sp.
ATTAGACATGCTCATTCAGGGCAACTTTATACCGGTCATCGCCCCGATTGGCGTTGGAGTGGATGGGCGTTCTTATAATATCAACGCCGACCTGGTGGCCGGTAAAGTGGCCGAAGCGATGAAAGCTGAAAAGCTGATTCTCTTGACCAATACAGCGGGGTTATTGGATAAAGAGGGCCAGCTTTTAACCGGTTTAAACGCACAAAGTGTTGCAAAACTGGTCGCCGATGGGACGATTTATGGCGGTATGTTACCGAAGATTCAGTGCGCGTTAGACGCGGTCGCCAATGGCGTACACTCGTCGCATATTATCGACGGCCGTGTTGAACATGCCGTTATGTTAGAGGTCTTTACGGATGAAGGTGTTGGCACTCTGATCACTCAATAATTGTTTAACGATTATTCGAAACCTGTGATAAAAACGGAAGGTTGACGGCTCTGTTTAATGAATAATAGTTGTTTTAAATAAAAGGAAATAAGATGGATTTAGGTATGATTTTGAACCAGTACGCCATGCCCTTGGGCATTAAAATTGCGATGGCAATTCTGATTTTTGTGGTAGGTCGTTATGCGGTCAAGTTGACTGTGGGTCTGGTTCGAAGATTGTTAAATCGCTCGAAATCAATGGATAGAATGCTGGTGGACTTTATTGTTTCCATGGTTAATGCGACGTTACTCTTACTGGTGATTATCGCTACCTTAAATCAGCTGGGCGTGGACACAACTTCACTGGTTGCATTGATTGCAGCCGCAGGTTTAGCGGTTGGTTTGGCCTTACAAGGTTCCATGCAAAACTTTGCTGCCGGTGTGATGATTTTACTCTTCAAACCCTTTAAAAGTGGTGACTTTGTCATTGCCGGTGGGGTGACAGGTGTGGTCGAAAAAGTGCAGATTTTCAGCACAACCATGCGCACAGGAGACAATAAAGAGGTGATTGTACCCAATGGCGGTATCTACAGTGGGGCAATCACTAACTTTTCAGCGCGTGATACTCGTCGTGTGGATATGGTATTTGGCATTGGCTACGACGATGACTTCCGTAAAGCCAAAGGAATTTTAGAACGACTGCTAACGGAAGATGATCGCATCCTTAAAGATCCAGCACCGGTGGTGGCCTTGTCTGAGTTGGGTGAGAACAGCGTGAACTTCATCGTTCGTCCTTGGGTAAATTCAGGTGACTACTGGAAAGTACTTTGGGCCATGAATGAAAGTGTTAAAACCGAGTTTGACGCAGCCGGTATTTCAATTCCATACCCGCAAATGGATGTGCACCTTCACAATAAGGAATAACGTTCGCGGTTTCATCTAAGCGCATCGATAAAGGCCACTCAAATGAGTGGCTTTTTTATTTCTGTGGGCTTGAAAGTGAAATAACCAGGCCTGGTCAAACCGAGTCGCATACAATAAACCGCATGGACTTAATCAATCAAATTGGCCTGTTCGCCATCTCACTTATTGCCAACTTGCTGTCCGCAGTAGCCGGTGGTGGCGCAGGTTTATTGCAGTTGCCGGCCCTGTTGTTCTTAGGATTACCGTTTGGTACAGCGCTGGCCACACATAAAGTCGCGAGCGTATTTTTAGGGTTAGGCGCCACTGCGCGACACCTTAAATCCTCAACTTTTGATTGGCGTTTTTCAACGTTTATTCTCGCCACAGGACTGCCAGGGGTTATCTTAGGCGCGAGCATTATATTGCAGGTAAACGACCAGTTTGCTCAAGGACTCTTGGGTCTACTAACGCTCAGTTTAGGGCTTTACTCATGGTTACAACCTCAACTGGGCCGAATTCATGAATCTAAAAACAGAACTCTGCCAGGCCTGGTGGTCGGGGGTGGAGTTCTGTTTTTTATAGGCGCTTTGAATGGTTCCTTAACCTCTGGAACGGGTCTTTTTGTCACTTTATGGTTGGTGCGCTGGTTTGGATTAGAGTATAAAACGGCGGTCTCCTATACGCTGGTATTGGTCGGTATTTTCTGGAATGGTTCGGGCGCGATTACCTTAGGCGTTTTAGGCGATATTCAATGGAGCTGGTTGCCAGCGCTGATTTTAGGCTCCCTCATCGGTGGTTATCTAGGGGCGCATTTAGCAATCGTTAAAGGCAATGGTTTAGTCAAGCGGGTCTTCGAAGTGATTACGATTTTGGTCGGGATCTCATTAATCTTCAAGTCACTTAGTTGACCTCATTTACGATGTAAGAGTTTACTGATCAAGGAAGCTACGAAGTGGTTTGCAGTGACGCTGTGGTGTTAATAGGAATAGGTTTGGTTATTATCTTAATCTTATTATCCAAGGAGGTTGAACTTGACCAGGCCTGGTCAAATAGCCGGTCAACTTTTAAGGGGGGGCTTAGTCTTTCAGTTAAACTTATTGCTTGATCTGCTCACTGAATTTTAGGCAAAAAAAACCCGCAACGCTGGAGCGTTACGGGTATCGAGTGCCTAAACTTTTTGGTTTAAACAGACGTTTTGATAAGGATTAACGATTCCTTATTTTGTTGTGATGATTTTAATCTCAACACGACGGTTTTCAGCACGACCTTCTTTGGTTTTGTTGGTCGCGACAGGCATTGTTAGACCTTTACCTGAAGCTTCAATACGGTCAAGAGCAATGTCTTTACCGATTAAGTACTTTGCAACCGCTGCGGCACGTTTTTCAGACAGTAACTGGTTGTAAGCTGCTGTTCCCGTTGCATCAGTATGACCAACTACTTGGACGTGCTTAGCTGGGTGACGCGTCAAGTAATCTGCATAAGTATCTAGTTTCTCATGCGCAGCAGGCTTTAAATCTGCTTTGTCAGTCTCAAAGAAACCACGGAATGCTGCAGGAACATCGTCAACGATTGTTTCAACAACTACTGGTGCTGGTGCTGGTGCTGGTGCAACAACCACTGGGGCTGCTGGCTTAGGATCTTCAATGCCTTCACACTTGTTGATGGCTTTTTCCATCGTCCAGTAGTTTGTACGAACACAACGGTTCCAAGAATCACGAACCACGTTGCCGTTGCTGTCAACAACATAAGCGCCTTTCGCGTTGGTTTCAATGTCACCCGCTTCAATGTTCAGCTCTACTGGCGCAGAGGTCGCAGAAGCAGTTTTACTCTTGTTAGCGGCTGCATTTTTTGCAGCAGAAGATGCCTCTGGTGCTGTACATAAAGCTGCGTCAGCTTGAGTCCAAGTGCTGGTACGAACACACTCTCCAAAGCTATCACGTGCAATGTTGCCGTAACCGTCTGTGACATAAGGGGCCGCTTGAACTGAAGTCATCGCTGTTAAAGACAGTAGAGCAGCTAAAGGAAGAAGTTTAGTTTTCATAATATGAATATCCTGTAAGAGTTGAGAATTTGAAGTATTCAGTTAAAGATACCATGTTAAGCCTTACTTTCATAGGGGATATCTTCAACCACTGACTATCTTATGATGCGTAGTATAAACGAAACCCGCTATTAGCAATCAATAAATTTAGAGGAAGCATTAAAATAGTTTGGATTTATAAGAGTTTAGAGTAAAAAATGCGTTTTATTAAAAACAACTGGGAAAATGACCGAACGCTTCGACTTTCTTTGCGCGTTGATTTTTGACTGGATATTTTATCAAAAAAAAACCAAAAAGATAAACTTAGTAAGTCGGCAAAATAATGTCTCTTGGGCGGATAAACTGCGTTAGTTTACCGTCCCCTTGTTCTAAGCTTTTCCAGTCGTGCGGTAAAATAAAGTGCGCCAAAGAGGCCGTTGGAAACAGGTGGATAGAGCTTGATTCGGACTTTTCCTGTAAAAAACGGTAAAGAAGCTCTAGCCCTGGGTTATGACCAATGATCATCACCCGTTCGGCCGTTGGAGCATCTGCCAACACCTTGCGCAACGCTGCAAGATCCGCTTGGTAGAGCTCGTCGACTGTAATCGTATTGGCGTCACACTCTGTGCAGATACGGCGCAGAGTTTGCTGGGCTTTTTGTGCGGGTGAAACCAAAATAAGGTCTGGTTCTAGGTTTTTTAACTTGAGCCACCGTCCAACTTTCAAAGCGCTTTTTTTCCCCTTATCCGATAATGGACGATCTATATCGGTTAA
>CAZVPH010000204.1:0-4018 GCA_964628125.1 uncultured Thiosulfatimonas sp.
TAAACTTACCGGCGACGGTTGAAAGTTCTTCGCCCAACCGGTTTGCGGATCAGGTTGAGTTTTTTATCAACCATTTGCCTAATCGTGATTCGGCGTTGATCTCAATCCACACACACAATGATCGAGGGTGCGCGGTGGCAGCCGCAGAGTTGGCTCTGTTAGCCGGAGCGGATCGTGTTGAAGGTACATTGCTTGGCAATGGCGAGCGCACGGGTAACATGGATATTGTTACTTTAGCGATGAACTTGTTCAGTGAAGGCATTGATCCTCAGTTGGATTTTTCACAACCAGACAGTTGGATTCCAGTGGTCGAAGCGGTCACAAAAATTAAAACTCACCCTCGTCACCCCTGGGTGGGGGAGATGGTTTATACCGCCTATTCGGGCAGTCATCAGGATGCAATCCGTAAATGCCTTTTGAACCAAAAGCCAGACACCCCTTGGAATGTCGCTTATTTACCCATCGACCCTAAAGACATTGGTCGTGATTATGAGGCGATTATTCGCGTCAACAGTCAATCGGGGAAAGCGGGAGCTGCCTTTGTTTTAATGCAAGAGTATGGGTTGAATTTACCTAAATGGATTCAGCATGATTTTGGCCCGATTGCACAGAAATTGGCTGAAAAAAAAGGCGGTGTGGTCAGTCACAAAGACCTCTATTCTGAGTTTGCGCAGCATTACCGCATTAACGATGATGGGCTTATTTTTAACCACTACCAACTCGATAGAGTCGATGATGTAAAAAAATTATCCGTCGAGGTCAATGGTGAAATATGGCAAGGTGAGGGGTCAGGTACTCTTAGTGCTTTGTGCGATGCTTGGCAAAAACGCACCGGTCAAATGGTGGATGTCATTGATTATTCTGAACATGCAAAACAGGATCCTTTGCGGATTGACCAAGGAAAGAATGCCCATGCGATGGCTTATGTTTATTTGCAAATAGATCAGCAAAAAATTATTGGGGTGGCGCAGGCTAAGGATACGGTTGGTGCGATGATTTTAGCGGTCTTAAAAGGACTCTCTGGTCAGGCGCAGTTACCGAACCAGATGTTGAATAAAACGCTTCCTAAAACGGGTTAAAGCAGTTTAAAAAATGGGTAGAAAAGTGACCAGGCCTGGTCAAACCTAATGTTATAAGTGTAACGGTGTTTCACGTGGAAACAAAAAAACCGCCGTGGTTAAGTCTTAACCACGGCGGTTTTTTACTTTAAAATGGTTGCTGATAACTGTTTATTTTTCTAAATAACTATTTTCCAAGTCTAGGTTATAGGTCCACTCAGCGCCTGAGTTTTTCCAACCATTCACTAAACGAAAACCTTTTTTATCGCCTTCTTTGGTTTTACTGCCCTCAAAACCATCGGTCATAATATAGACGTTTTTATAGCCGTATTGCGCCAACATTTTAGCAGCAGGTTGCGCTCTGGTTGCACCAGAACGACACATTAAAATATAGGTGGATTCCGCATCAGCATCCAGATCAGCAGCTCTATTCTCCAGTTCAGAAACAAAATCGTCGTTAATCTGTGATCTATAACGAGGTTTTTTCTCGTCCAAGCCATCGTATTTAAAGAAAACTGAAGGAATCATGATTTGTGCGGCATGTGTGTGGCCAACAAACTGCCACTCTGCAGGCGTACGAACGTCTACTAAGATTACTTTCGGGTCTTTTTTCATTAACTCGATAGTCTCTTTAGCGTCGATATATAGACCTTGAGGTGTCTGTTTTTTAGGATCGGTTGGTGCGGGTGCTGCAGTCGCCATAGAAGAGATTAATAGGCCTGATGCGGCAATAGTAACCAACCAGTTTAATGACTGTTTTTTCATGATAGTTATCCTTATTTTTATTCTTAATTTTAATACTCAGGTTATTAAACCATATAATTAAACGCTAATGTATAGGTAATTAACCTAGTTTTATAATTGGGTTTTTGATCTAAAAACCGTCTGTAATGGGATTCGTAAATTAATTAGCACCGCCGCTTATGAAGAGCGTTAATATAAAGTCATTACTATTTTTGATATGGGTTCTTGTAACATGCTAATTCGTTCATCTCCTTCCAGTCGCCTGATTGGGTTGTCCATTGTGTGCTTAGTTTTACTGTACAGCTCATTTGCGTTTTCTCGTTCAGCGAGTGCAGATCCATCTTTGGATTGGTTTACCATGTTTATGTGGTTGGCGGGCGGTTTGGCGCTTTTTCTGTATGGCATAGAAAAAATCGTGAAAGGCTTAATGGTGGTGGCCGGCGACAAGATGAAAAGCATGCTTGCCAAACTGACCAGTAACCGGGTGATGGGCGCGGCAACCGGCGCGGGGTTTACGGCGGTGATTCAATCTTCGTTTGCAACCAGTATGCTGGTGGTTGGTTTTGTTTCGGCGGGTTTGATGACGGTGGGTCAAGCCGCTGGCATTATCATGGGAGCAAACCTGGGTGCGACCATGATCGCGCACATAGTGGCGTTTAAAATAGCCCATTTTGGTTTATTGATGATCGCCGTCGGTTTTATCATCCAATACACCGCTAAGTTGCGTAAGAAAAAAGCTTTTGGTGACTTTGTCATGGGATTAGGGCTCATATTTTTTGGCATGAGCATTATGAGCCAAGGGATGGAGCCGCTTAAAACCTATCAACCATTTTTAGAACTGATGGTGGAGATGCAAAACCCTTTATTGGCTATTGTGTTTGGCTTAGTTATTACCATGCTGGTGCACTCCTCTTCGGCCACCATTGCGATTGTGATCGTCTTGGCAAGTAATGGTCTGCTAACCCTGCCGGCAGGGATTGCTCTGGTCTTAGGGGCAGACATTGGCACCAGTTTAACCGTCCTATTGGCGACCATTGGCAAATCGCGAGATGCCCTGCGCACCGCGATGATTCACGTTAAGTTTAATGTGTTCGCAGTGCTGATTTGGTTGCCGTTTATCCCAGAGTTAAGCGCATTGGCAACCTATATTACGTCCAGTGGCGGCAGTGAGGTCACTACGGTTTCTGAGATGAGTGGTGCTTTAAGTGGTGAAGTGATGGCGGTACTCGCCGAAAACACCCCTAGAGAGATCGCCAACGCCAACACACTGTTTAAATTCACAGCGTTATTATTGTTTTTACCGATGATTCCTATTTTTCTGTGGGGCGTTTATAAGATTTTTCCCGTGCGAGAAGATGAAAAGATCATGGGTGAATTTAAACCAAAGTTTTTAGATAAAACATTGCTTGATACCCCCACACTTTCGTTCAGCGCAGTCAATTTAGAGCTGGAACAGTACCAAAAACAGATGGGGCTTTTCTACAAAAGATTGATCACAATGATTGCCAAACCAAATATTGATCGCTTGTCGCGTGAAGATATGACTTTGCAGTTGTTGCGCACGTATCACAGTCAAATTCTCAGTTATTTAGGGCAAGCGGGTCAGTTGGAGTTTTCAGAGGAAGAGCAGTTAGAGCACATGAAGTTGATGAATGTGGTGAGTAATCTTGAATCGATGCTTGAAGCAATTCACTCAGACCTACAACAGGTATTGCATGAGATGATTCAAGAAAATATCAAACCCAGTGAAACCATGTTGAACTTAGTGGGGCAGCTCACCTCTGAAGTGGGCAAGGCGTTGGATAATGCCTTACGGAGTATTTATCAACAAGACAGCGAAGCCGCTTTGTCGGTGTTGGCGATTGAACAAACCATTGATCACCTGATTCAAGAAGCATTGAGTCATCAAGTCAGACGTTTTAAACCGGACGCAGAACGTTTAAAAATATTCCGTTATGAGATGCAATTGGTTAACGGATTAAAACAACTGCATACATTCTCTAAACGTATCGCAAGGTTGCAGTTGGCTAATCAAGAAACGGCAGACAGCAGGTTAATTGCTGCTAAAGAGATAAGCTAAATTTAAAACACCCTTTAATGAGGTTTCATCAAAAAAGATGTTTTGTTAAAAAACCACCTCCATAAAGTGGTCTTGAAGGGGTTTTTTCCTTGTAACGAACACTAACAGTAGGGTTGGGTGTTTAAATAGACGTGAC